>CAZEYV010000199.1:0-25988 GCA_964516705.1 uncultured Chthoniobacter sp. | reverse complement strand
CGTCGCCGCGCGCGGAAATAAATTTCCCCCGAGTCACAAAAACCCCGGTTCGGATTCTTCCCGGATCGGGGTTTTTGATTTTTATCCGTCTGTAGCGGCGCCGTCCCCGGCGCCGGTCGTTATCCGCTCATCCATTCCCATCACCCGTCCTTGGACGCCGCCCGATTCCGCCCTAAAGTTCCGCCTCCCACATGGCCAAGAGAAAAAAATCCGCGCCCCGCGTCGACGCCCCGCTTTCGCCGGCCAAGCGGCGGCTCTTCACGGTCATCACCGTCCTGCTGCCCTTCCTTGTCCTCGCCGCAGCCGAGGTGACCCTGCGCTTGTTCGGCTGGGGCGGGTATCCGGCATGGATCCGCGAGGCGGGCAAACTTCCGTCCGGCGCGAACCTCTGCCTGGTCGAACCCGCCGCGGCCAAACCCTACTTTTTCGCCAACCCGACGCGCCCGGGCTACGCCGAGCAGACAAATTTTCTCATGCCCAAGCCGCCGGATACGGTCCGGATTTTTGTCATAGGCGAATCCGCGGCCAAAGGCTACCCCCAGCCGCGCAACCTCGCGGTCTCCTCCTTCCTGCAGGCCATGCTGTCCGACGCGTGGCCGGAGAAGAACGTGGAAGTGATCAATCTCGGCACGACCGCCGTGGCCAGCTTCCCGCTCATCTACCAGGTGCGCGACGCCCTGCGTTACGCGCCCGACCTCTTCATTTTCTACACGGGCAACAACGAGTTTTTCGGCGCCTACGGCACGGCCTCGATCAATGCGGCCGGTTCGCTTCCGCCGTGGGCCCTGCGCGCCATGCGCGCGGCGCGCGGTCTGGCCCTGGTGCAGGCGCTCGACGGCTGGCTTTACCGTGGGGCGGACGAAAACCGCAGCCTCATGGAGGAAATGATCGGGCAGACGGTCATCCCCGCCGGTTCCCCCTTGCGCGAAGCCGCCGCGCGCAACCTCGCGGCCAATCTCGGCACCATGCTCGACGACGTGCAGGCGGCCGGCGTGCCGGCCATGGTCTGCACCACGGCGAGCAACGAGTCGGGGCTGGCCCCGCTCGGCGAGGACGACACCGCCGGGCTCGACGAGAAGCAGCAGCGCGAACTGCGCCGCCTGCTCGGCGAGGCGGCCGACGCGGCCGACCGGGGCAACTTCCGCTCCGCGGTCAATCTCCTCCGCGAAGCCGTGCAACTCGCCCCGCGCCACGCCCGCGCGCGCTTTCTCCTCGGACAAGTCCTCGCGCGCGCCGAGCAACCCGAGACGGCGCGGGCCGCTTTCCTCGAAGCCCGCGACCTCGACACCATGCCGTGGCGTCCGATTTCGCTGACCGAGCAGGCCGTCCGCAACACCGCGCTGGCCAAGGGGGCCATCCTCTGCGACGTGGCGGAAATTTTCCGCCGGGAGAGCCCGGACGGCGCGACGGGCTGGGAATGGCTCGACGACCACGTCCATCTCTCGCTCTCCGGTCAGGCCCTCGCCGCGCGCGCCATGGTCGGCGCCATGGTCAACCTTGGGCCCCCGTGGCAACTCGGACCCGAGCAACTCGCCTTGGTGCAGGACGACAAAGCTTACGCGGAGGCCCTCGGCACCAACCGCTATGACGACTACCGGGTCAACCACACCCTGCGCGTCCTCTTCGGCGTGCCCTTCATGAAAAAGACCAACGGGCCGGCCTATGACGTCTTTGCCGAACTCTGCCGCGAGGCCGAGGAGGAAATGCCACCGCCGGTCCTCGAAGTCGCGCGCCAATGGCAGACCATGAAACCCCACGCCGGCGGGCTCCGTCCGATCACCGGCATGGTGGCCCGCGTTTTTCTGCGCGAGGGACAGACGGAAGAAGCGCTCGAACTCTACGAGATCGCCTCCCGCCAGGTCCCCGATTACACCTCGTGGTATCTCGAATACGTCTACTTCGCGCTGGCCTGCCGCCAGAAAATCAACGGCGAACTCGACGGGCAAGATCTCGAACGGGCCGCCGCCGCCCTCGCGCAGGCCGATTTCCTCCTGGCCAACGGCTACTCCGAAAGCGGACTGACCGAGCGCTACGCCGGGCGCTTGCACCAATTGCGCGGCGAGTTCGCCCAAGCCATCCCGTTCCTCCTCGCCGCGCGACCGAGGATGCAAGCCGAAGACCTCGTCGCCACCGACCAGGCGCTCATTTTGTCCTACCTGCAAACCGGGAAAAAAGAGGAAGCCCTCGCCCTGGCCGACGACGGCATCAAGAACAGCGGCCGGTTCGCCGAAGTCTACCGACGGCTCCGCGAGGAAGCTGAGCAGTAGCCGCGCGCTGGACGCCGCAGGCCTCTTCCGTCCGTGGGGACAAGCCCCGCGGCGCGGTGGACCTTGTGTCAGGGGACCGCAACAGGCCTCTTCCGTCCGCGGGGACAAGCCCCGCGGCGCGGTTCCGAGCGGCGCGGTGGACCTTGTGTCCACCGACCGCAACAGGCCGGATCAGCGCGCCCGCACGTGCGAGAGCGGATACGACGAAAACGTCCCCGCATAAACCCGCGGGTCGAAAAGCAAACACCCCGCCGCGCGATTGAGCGCCTCGCGCAATCCGCCGGCGATTGCATCCGGCGATTGCGCGGACGGCCCGCGCACCGCGAGATGCACATGGTCGGGCATCACCGCCAGCGAATGCACGCCGGGACGCGCCTTGGCTGACCCGCCCGCCGCAAGCCTCCCGCTCCACGTCCGCACCGCCGCCGTCACCTTCGGCAGAAAATCCTCGCGTCCGATCCGCCATCGCCCGTTTGTCACCGCGACGAGATGCAAGTTGTACCAATACCGTCCGAAATCGCTGGCCACCGGTTCCTCGAGATCGATGTCCCCGTCCTCCCAAGCCGCCCCGGCCAGCGAGTTGACATACCGCGGATCGGCGAGATCCGCGCGATCCAACTGCGTGGCGATGTAGGGCAAAACAACCTCGAGCGTGTTTTCCCCGAGGGAACGCACGGCGACTTTGCGCTCGAAGCCATGGCGCCATCCCGTCTGGCGCAACGCATGATCGAGGCGCCCCTTGGCCCGTCCGGCCAAGAATTCCGGCGAAACGTCCGCCGGCGCCTCGAAGGTGAACTGGACGAGGTCGTCCTGCCAGCGTTGCGCGATGCGGCGCAGGCCGTCGGAGGCCCATCTCGCGTCGAGGGCGGCGAAGAAATCGGCGTCGGGCGGGGGAGGGAACGGCGCGCCCTTCGGCCATCCGCTCCAGGAGTATGCGATGCGGTGGGCGAGGTCGGTCCGCCGCGTGCGCATGGCGCAATCTGGCCTCCTCCGTCCGCGGGGACAAGCCCCGCGGCGCGGTAAGACCTCTGGCGGCCGCCGGTGAGCCCCGCGGCGCGGTGAGGCTTCTGAGCGGCGCGGTGGACCTTGTGTCCACCGACCGCAACTGGCTACGGCCCATGACAGACGCTCCCGAAAAAACCAAAACCCATGACCAGCAAGCCCCACCATCCGCAAGTTATTCACATCTTGTTCCCAAGTGTGACATTTTTCGATTTTTGTGAAAATTTACCAACCGCCCGTTGACAACGGCTCGCCTGCCGCGCAAGGTTTTCTCCACTGTCAGGCGTTCTCCAGCGCGCTGGCGGCAAAAAAACCCTACTCCCCATGAAAAAATTCCTCACCGCGGCGGCGGCCTCCGTCGCGCTCATTTCGGGCGCGTCCGCCGCGAACATTGCCAACGATAATGCTTCCACTGCCAATTATCCTAGCGGTGCTTGGACGACAGGCAGCAATGGCGGAGTCGGCTTTGGAGCTTGGGCTCTCACCACCTCCACCAACTCGGGTGGATTCGCCGGCTCATACATTGGCGGCACAGCACTTGGTAATCCTTCTTTCGGCATCTATTCCGGTAACAATGCCAGTGCCGGTTTCGTTGCTTATCGGCCTTTCACTGGAGGGAGTCTGGCGGCAGGTCAGTCTTTCAGCGTCAGGTTGGCCAACACAGCCACCATCAACGGCCAGATTGGTCTCTCCCTCATGTCCGGCACGTCTGCTCGTTGGACGCTCAAATTTGTCGGGGGCGGACAAGACTGGCTGCTCAACGACGGGCAAAACGATTTCGGCGCCGGGCAGGCATACGCCGCGAACACCCCCCTTACTCTCAATTTCACCTACAACGGTGGAAGCTCTTACTCCTACAGCTTCGGAACGGGCAGCGGAAACAATTTTACCGCCACCGCTGACATTTCGAATCTGAATGCGGTTCAATTCTTTACCACCAACCAAGGCCCCGACCAGAATTTGGGCTTCAACGATCTCCAAGTCATTCCAGAGCCTTCTACTTACGCCCTGCTTGCGCTCAGTGCGGCGGGTCTGGGAGCTCACTTGATCCGCCGTCGTCGACGGTAATCGGCACGGGCCGTTTTCACCCTGCGCTTTTGGTTGGAGAGGGGGCTTGCTTTTCGGCCCGGGCGGGGCGGGTAGCTCGTTCCTACTTTGCTTCCCAGCGCAAAATCTCTAGGGCCTTCGGATGCCCTTGGTCCGCAGCGCGCTGTAACCAGACCTGCGCCTCGTCGCGCCGTGGCGCGAAGGAATCGCCGAATTTGTAGAGTGATGCCAGAACCATCTGGCAGTCGGCGTCGCCGCGTTCCGCAGGCGGTCTAAGCAACGCTTCCGCCTTCGCTTCGTCTTTGGGCAATCCGTTCGATCCGCGTCCATAGGCTGTGGCTAAAAAAAGCGTGGCCCATATATGTCCGCTCTCAATGGCACGGTTAATCAAGGCAAGGCCCTCGGCCCGAATTTCCGGATCCGGTTGGGAAAGCATAAGATCTCCTGCAGCAAACATGGCTTCCTTGTTTCCGCCATCCGCCGCCTTCCGGAACGAAGCAAGCGCCGCGGATTCGTCCTTCGCCGTGCCGAGTCCCTCGAAATACATCGTCCCCAGCGCGAATTGCGCTTCGCTAAATCCCAAATCGGCCGCGCGTTTCATTTGCAGGAACGCTTCGACATCCGATTGCTCCATGCCGACGCCCGCCGCGCTGAGACCGGCCAGAAGGTAAATGGCTTCGGCGTCATTCTGAGCACCGGCTTGCCGGAGCAATTCGACCCCGCGTTGCTGCCGTTCCGGATCGTTCGCGGTCACGTAGATCTTGCCCAACTTGGTCTGCGCCCATGCCTCTCCGCGCATCGCGGCTTCGAAATAATCCGACTCCGCATTGGTCGGATCCGCGGTCATTTGTTGCCGTTCCGGGCGCGAGAAGTCCGGCTGGCCCAATGGCATCGCGTCCGGATCGCCTAAGGTGCGTCCGGAGGGTTTGGCCGTGACTCCCGGATCACGCGGGCCGGCCATGGCCGTGGCCACAGCCAGCGCCCAGAGGGTTCCGGCGGGGATGGCGCGGTGCAGCATGATGCAGGGAATTTAACCGGCGATCGGTCGCGGCTCAACCTCGCGCCCGATCGCCGGCCCCAGCGCGCCTTCTTTGACAAGCTGTTCTCCTTGGTATTCATTGGTTTAGGCGAACTTGGCCCTGTCCAAGTCGCTCTCACTCCGTGAAACCGACACCGCATCGTTATGCTGTCCTTGCGCTGGGTCTCTTCCTGGTGGCCCAAGGTTTTGCGCGCAGCCCGGCCTATGATCCGCCGGCCGGCTACTACACGCCGGCCGAGGGGTTGTCCGGCCCGGCGCTCAAGGCCGCGCTGCACAGCATCATTCGCAACCACACGGTCATTCCCTACACTTCCAGTTGGACCGATGCCTGGGACGCGATGAAGGCGCTTGATCAGGACCCGAACAATCCGTCCAACGTCCGCCTCATCTACAGCAACGGCAGCGTGCCGGCGTGGGATACGGCGGGGGACGGCAACCCTTCCATCTCGGAGAATTCGTGGGAGCGCGAGCATCTTTGGCCGCGCTCGTTCGGCGTGGGCAATGATGGCGCCGACACATCCGACCTTTTCAATCTCCGCCCGGTCCGCGGTTCGGTCAATTCCTCGCGCGGCAACCGCTACTATGACCAGGCCGATCCTTTCCACCCGCGCGACCCCGCGCGCACCCCGCCGAATTGCCCCGAGTGTCTCTACGACTACTACAATGGTCAGGGCGGTATCTGGACGCCGCGGCCGGAGGAAAAGGGCGACATCGCGCGGGCCATGTTTTACATGGCGGTGCGCTATGACGGACGCGATGCCAACACGACCGATCTCGAGTTGTCCGACGAGCCCGGTGACCCGGCCGGCACCTTCGCTTTTCTCTCCACCCTCCTGCAGTGGCACCTCGAGGATCCGGTCAGCGAAGCCGAACGCCGCCGCAACCATCTGATCTACACCCAATACCAGCGCAACCGTAATCCCTTCGTCGACCGTCCGGAATTGGTCGCGCAGGTCTTCGGTGTGCTCTCCGAATTGCCGGCCCTCACCGTGACGGTGACTCCTTCGGCCGTCGCCGAGGGACAGAGTGCGACCGGACGCGTGCGCATCGCCGTGGCCATCGCCCAACCGGTCACCGTGCGCCTGGCCAAAATCGGCGCGGCGGCCGCTGACCTCACCATTCCCGCGGACGTGACCATCCAACCCGGACAAACCGCGGCCGAGTTCCCCGTGACCATCGCGTCCGATGCCGTGGTCGACGGCGACCAGGAGGTCAGCCTCATCGGGGTGGCCGCCAACTACGAAAGCGGCGCGGCCTCGCTCCTCGTGCTCGACGCGCAGGGCGTCTCGACGGGCGCCAGCACCTCCACCTCGATCAGCGGCGCCGGCTATTACCTGCAGGACTTCAACAGCCTGCCATCGTCGGGCACGACCAGTTGGACCGACGATGCCACGCTCTCCGGTTGGTATGCCCAGCGCAGTGTGACCAACACCACGACGATTGTTTCGAGCAACGGCGGCTCCAGGACGGGAGCACTTTATAGCTTCGGCACAACGGGCAGCACGGACCGTGCCCTGGGATCGGTCGGTTCGAGCGGAACGGGCAGCCTCGCTTGGGGCGTGGCCTTCCGTAACGACACAGCCGGGTTGCTTTCGTTCACCTCTTTGTCATACACCGGAGAACAGTGGCGATCCGGGGGCACAACCAGCGCGGCGCAGACCGTCAGTATGTCATATCAGATCGGCTCCGGTGCGGCCGATCTCACGCCGGGCAGTGATGCGGCCTGGAGTCTCTTGCCGTCGCTGGATTTCACCTCGCCGGTCAACAATGCGACGTCCGGCCTGCTCGACGGCAACGATCCGGCCAACCGCGTGGCGGTCAGTTCCGGCTTGGACCTCCTCCTCGCCCCCGGCGCGTGGATCACCTTCCGCTGGCGCGATATCGACCATGCTGGCACCGACCACGGACTGGCCATCGACGACTTCCGCCTCGACTGGTCGGTCGAGCCGCCCGGCGACAAACCGGAGATCAGCGGCATCGACCCCGCGTCCGTGTCCCTCGGCCAACCCTTCCAACGCCAACTCGCCGCCACGGGCAACCCCGCTTTCTACGAGGCGGAGGACCTGCCGCCGGGCCTGATCTGCAGCCCGGGCGGACTGATCAGCGGAACCCCGCAAACGGCCGGCGCGTTCAATGTCCGTGTTCTCGCTCTCAATGCGGCCGGTGCGGGCACCGGCAGCTTCGTTCTCACCGTGGGCCAGGCACCACCCGCCATCACCGCGTTGCCGGTCGCCGCGGCCATCCGCCTCGGTCAACCGCTTTCCGCCGCCACGTTGACCGGCGGTGCGGCCAGCGTCCCCGGAACCTTTGCCTTCAAAGAACCGGCCTCGGTGCCGCTTTTCGGCATCGCCCCGCGCACCGTCGTTTTCACCCCGACGGACTCGATCAACTACGGCAACGCCGAATTCGAGCTGCCGGTCACGGTCAATTATGTCATAGGCTTCGAGAGCGCGAACAAGCGCGGCTATGCCAGCGGCGATCTCACCCTCGACGGTCTTGATTGGAACATGACCAACGCCTTAATCGGTAATTTGGCCAATGATTTTAAAATCGGAACCAAGGCCGCCCGCTTGCAGGGCAATGCCCTCGCCGCCATGACCATGCTGGCCGACCTGCCCGGCGGCATCGGGACGGTCAGCTTCCGGCACCGCCGCTATGGCAGCGACAACCAGGTCGAGTGGATTGTGGAACGCAGCGCGGACCAAGCCGTCACGTGGAGCGAGGTGGGACGCTTCACCGCCGGGACCAATGAGGCCGTATTCACCGCCGTCCTCGATGTCGCCGGCCCGGCCCGCCTGCGCATCCGCAACGCGGCTACCGGGAGCAACGATCGCCGCGCCAACCTCGACGACATTGTCATAACCCCGTATGTCGCGCCGGTCCTGCCGCGGCCGGTCATCACCAGCCCACTGGCCGCCGCTTTGCGGGTCGGCCGCGACTTCACCTACCAGCTGGCGGCGTTGCACGATCCGGACGTGTTCGAAATCGAGGACCTGCCGCCCGGGTTGGCCGTCGATCCGGCGGTGCCCGGCCGCGTGACCGGACGTCCGACCGAGGGAGGAACCTTCGCCGTGACCCTGCGCGCCCTCAATGCGTCCGGCGAAGCCACCGCCACGCTGCAACTCGATATCGCCCGTTCCGACTACGCCGCCTGGCGTGGTGAACCCGCGGGCGCACCGCCGTCCTCCCCGGCCGAGCTGACTGCCTATGCGGTCGGCGCCGCGTCCGGTCCCGATTCGCCCGGCGAACCCGCCTTGGCGCAGATCGACGGGGGATATCTGGTCCTCTCGGCTTTGGTCCGCACCGACGACCCCGACCTCGTGGTGACCGGGTTGGCCGTCGACGATCTGGCCGATTTCGGCGGACCGTCGGAGGTCACCGTTCCCGGCGAGCGGGCGGCCGACCAGGCTGGTGTGCCGGAGGGCCACGAGCACCGCCTCTTCCGTGTGCCGGCCGGCTCGAGCGATCGCAAATTCCTGCGCCTGCACATTGAACACGGGCCCTGACCGGAGCGCCGTTCCCGCATTTCGCGGTTGATGAGGGACGCCAAATGGCGAATCCTCATCACCCGCTTTTATGAGTCCTCTTTCCCGCGTTCTCGAGGCCCTGTTGTTCGCCTCCGACAAACCGCTTTCCGCCGCGGAGTGCGTCAAGCATCTCAAAGGCGCGGTCGAAGCGGCGCCGGAGGATGCCGGGGTCGCGGCGCTGGCCAAGAGCAAGGCGGACGAAGTGGCCTCGGCCCTGCGTGCGCTGGGCGCGGCTTACGAGGAGGAAGAACGCGGCTTCCGCGTGGTGGAAAGCGGCGGCGGCTGGAAAGTGGTCACCGCGCCGGACGCGGCCCCGTGGGTGCGCCAGCTTTTCCCGGAGAACCGCCCGGCGCGGCTCAGTCCTTCGGCCCTCGAAACCCTTGCCATCGTGGCCTACCGCCAGCCGATCACGCGGGCGGACATCGAGGCGGTGCGCGGGGTCAACGTGGACGGCGTGACGCAGACCTTGCTCGAGCGCGGGGTCATCCGTATTTCCGGTCGTGCCGATGTGCCGGGACGTCCGTTGCTTTACGGCACGACGGAATTTTTTCTCGAGCATTTCGGACTGCGTTCGCTCGATGACCTGCCCAATTGCGCGGAGCTGCGGCGCGTGGAATTGCCGGTGGCGGGTCAGGACGAAAGCCAGCCGGATTTGCCGCTGGCCGAGGCCGCGGGAGCGAACGGCACGGAGGACACTCCCGCCGCGGAGCCCGAACCGGCCGGGGAGGCGTCATGAGCTTGGAGCAACTGCGTGCCGCGATCGACGGGGTCGACGACCGGATCCTCGATCTTTTGCGTGAGCGCGCGGAGTTGGTCGAGGAGGTGGGCCGGTTCAAGGACAAGAGCGGCGAGTCTTACTACGCGCCGGAACGCGAAGAGGCTTTGCTGCAGCGTTTGGTCGCGGCCAACAAAAGCCGGTTGCCCGAGCCCTCGTTGCGGGCGGTCTACCGCGAGATTCTTTCCTCCATGCGCGCCCTCGAGCAGTCGATCAAAGTGGCTTACCTCGGTCCGCGCACGACGTTCAGCCATCAGGCGGCGGCGACGCAGTTCGGCCACGCGGTGCAGTTCCTGCCGGAGCGCACCATCGGGGAGGTCTTCGAGGCGGTGGAGCGCGGGCGTGCGCACTACGGTGTGGTCCCGATCGAGAATTCCCAGGAGGGATCGGTCAATGCCACGCTCGACCGGTTCATGGACGGCGACGTGAAAATTTGCGCGCAGATTTTTCTCCCGGTCGAACTCAACCTGCTCGGTGCCGGTCCGCTGGAAAAAGTGCGCAAGGTTTACTCGCACCCGCAGCCTTTCGGACAATGCCGCCACTGGCTGGCCGGCCATCTACCGTCGGCCGAATGCGTTGAAGTCTCGAGCACGGCGCGCGCGGCCGAGTTGGCGGCGGCGGAACACGACGCGGCGGCCATCGCCGGAAGCATGGCGGCCGAGGAATTCGGACTTCCCGTGCTGGCGCCGTCCATCCAGGACGCGGCCAACAACGTCACGAGGTTTTTCGTCATCGGCAAAAAGCCGGCCCGCCCGTCAGGCCGCGACAAGACCTCGGTCATGTTCGCGGTGAAGGACCAACCCGGCGCTTTGGCCAAGGCCCTCGAGCCGTTCGAGAAGGGCGGCATCAGTCTGACCCGCATCGAGAGCCGTCCGTCGAAGCGCCAGGCGTGGGAATACTATTTTTTCGCCGATTTGGCCGGCCATGCCGAGGATTCCAAGGTGGCCTCGGCCCTCGGGGAACTGGGCAAGGTCTGTGCTTTCACCCGGATCCTCGGAAGTTACCCGGACAGACCGGCTGCTTGAGCCGGATTGCACCGGGCCGTCCGGGCTGGTAGGGTTATTGCTCCCCGTGAAGACCGAAAAAGACCTCTCTCCCGCCCAACGCAGTTCCTATCTCAAGGCCTTGAACGCGTTGGAAACCGGCAATCACGCGACGGTCACCGCCCTGCTCGGCCCGGTGGTGGCGGCCGAGCCCGAGTTCGTCGCCGGACGCAAATTGCTGCGCCAGGCGCAAATGGCGCGTTCGCGGGGCAAGTCGGGCTTCCTCGGGTTGTCGGGCGGCGGACTCAGCCTCGGCCGCAGCAAAATCAAGAAATTGCTCGAGGGCGGGGACTGGAAGACCGCCTTGGCTGAAGCCGAGAAGGCCCTCGAAAGCGATCCCACCGGCGTGCAGCCGAACAAGGATCTGTTTGAATCCGCCGAAGCCGCCGCCAAGCCGGCCCGCGGGGAAATGGCCGCCGCCAAAGCCGCTTTCGACGCCGCCCCGGAGGATGGAAAGCCGGCGGCCGCCCGCGCCTTGGACGCCGCATCCGCCCGCGTCCGCGCCTTCGAAAGCATCGCCCGTCTCGCCCTCGAGTGCATCGCCTTCGATCCGAAAAACGCCAAAGCCAAGCACGAGCTGGGCGACTACCTCATGCGCATCGAGGAATACGACGAGGCGGCGAAAGTTTTCAACGAGATTTCCAAACACAACCCCTCGGATCTGGATTCCCCGGGCAAGGCCAAGGAAGCGGCCGCGCGGCGGTCCATGCAGCGCGGCAAACTCGGCACGAGCACTTTCGCCGATCTGGTCAAACAGCGCGAGGAAGCCGCCAAGCAGGGCGGGGAGAAAGTGGTCGGAGCCGGCGAATCCGCCGAGGAACTGGCGCTGAAAGTTTACGAAGCCCACGCGGCCGGCAAACCGGACCGCGAGGCCGCGCGCAAGCTGGCCGAGCTTTATTACAACAGCGAGGACTTCACCAACGCCCTCGAGTATTACCGCTATCTTTCGGCCCTGACCAACGAGACCGACGCCGGTTTGCTCCGCAAGATCAGCGACACCGAGGTCCGCCGCCTCATGCGGTTGATCACGGACAAGGAAAAAGAGCTCGCCGCCATGCCGTCCGGGGATCCCGCCACGGCCGCCTTGCGGGACGAGGTCGAGGAATTGAAACGTGGCCGCGCCGAGCAGATGCTGGGCGAGGCCCGCAAACGCGTGGAGCGCAACCCGACCGATCTGCAATACCGCTTCGAACTGGGCGAGCAACTCGTGCTGGCCGGACATTACAAGGACGCCATTGCCGAGCTGCAAAAAGCGCGGTCCAACCCGAACACCCGGACCAAAGCCCTCAACTACCTCGGCAAATGCTACACCGAGCGCAACATGCTCGACCTCGCGGCCAAAACGTTGACCGACGCGGCTTCGGAGATTCCCGGCATGGACGGGACCAAGAAAGACATCATGTATAACCTGGGCCTCGTCTACGCGCGCATGGGCAACATGGAAAAGTCGCTTGAGTGCATGAAGGAAATCTACGAGGTCGATTACGGTTATCTCGACGTGGCCGAGCGGGTCGAGGCGTCGTATACGGCTTGATGTAGCGTCGCCGTCCTCGGCGACGGTTGTTGCGGACGGAACGACCGGCGGCGTGGACGCCGCCGCTACAGGGCTTGCGCCACGACGTCGTAAACCTGTGCGCCGGTCACCTTGACTTCGGCGAACTGCCCGACGGGCAATGCGGATTCGAGGAGCACACGGCAATCGACATCGGGGGCGTCGTGTTCGCCGCGGGCCACTTGCGGTTGCTCGACCAAAACCTTGATCGTGCGCCCCTGCTGCGCTTCGGCCAGTTCGCGGGCGATCTTTTGCTGCAGTTTCATGGCGCGGGCGTGGCGTTTGTTCTTCACCGACGCGGGGATCTGTCCGTCCATCTTGGCGGCCCGCGACCCTTCTTCCTGCGAATATTTGAAGACGCCGAGGCGTTCGAAACGCACGCGTTCGATGAATTCGAGCAGGCTCTGGAAATGCCCGTCGCTCTCGCCGGGGAAGCCGGTGATGAAGGTCGTGCGGATGGCCAGACCGGGAATGCCGGCGCGCATCTTCGCGATCAGGTCCTCGATGTGCTGACGCGAGGTTTCGCGGCGCATGAGTTGCAGCATTTCCTCGTCGATGTGTTGCAGGGGCATGTCGACATAGCGGGCGACTTTCCGGCTCTGCGCGATGGTGGCGATGAGTTCGTCGCTCCAATGCGCGGGGTGCGTGTAGAGCAAGCGGATCCAGAAATCGCCTTCGATCCGGTCGAGTTCCTCGAGCAAACGGCAGAGGGTCGGCCCGCGCGAGGAGTCGACCGGCTGGCGCGGTCCGGCTTTCTGCGCCCAGAGGTCCATGCCGAAATACGTGGTGTCCTGGCTGATCAGGTTGAGTTCCTTGACGCCCTGCCCGACGAGTTGGCGGGCCTCGGCCACGACCGAATCGATGGTGCGGCTGCGGTGGCGTCCGCGCATTTGCGGAATGACGCAAAAACTGCACGGATGATTGCAGCCCTCGGCGATTTTCAGGTAGGCGGTGTGCTGCGGGGTGAGTTGGAAACGCGGGGTGTCGTAGTCGGGGATGTAACGCGATTTGCGGGTGACCAGATCGAGCGGTGTCGCGGCCTCGGCGGCGGGACGATCAAGCACCTCGCGGACGATGCGGGGGAAATCGGCGATCTGGTCGAGCCCGATGAAGGCGTCGACCTCGGGGATCTCGCGCTTGAGTTCCTCGTGGTAGCGCTGGGCGAGGCATCCGCTGACGATGATTTTCTGCTCCGGCCGCGCCGATAAACGCCGCTGGTGCATTTCGAGGATGGTATCGATCGACTCCTCCTTGGCCTGGTCGATGAAGCCGCAGGTGTTGATGACCAGCACATCGGCTTCGTCCGGCTCGCGGGTCAGATCGAAATTTTCCTTGGCCGCCCCGCCGAGCATGATTTCGGCGTCGACGAGGTTTTTGGCGCAGCCGAGGCTGACCATGCCGATTTTGGGACGCGCGTCGGTGACCATGCGATGAAGGGGCGTCCGGACAGGACGCAATTACAGTCCGGGCACGAGGATCAGTTGCACGGGTTCATCCAGCGTGCAGCGGGGCATTTCGATCATGACCGGCAGGGGTGCCGGTTTGGCCGGAAGGACGGCGCGGGCGCGCGGCTTGGCCTCGTCGGGATCCAAACGCGAGAGTTTGGCGTTCAAGGACCACAGGCCGATGGCCAGAACGGTGACCACGGCCGCGCTGGTCGTCTTGGCGATATTGACCAGACGATTGCGTTGCGCGGGGCTCAGGCGCGGCGGTTTGGGCGGGCGTCCCATGCGGCGGACGAAGAGGCCGACCGGCGAGATGCGCGTGCCATGGCCGCTGCGGGCCGCGGGCCGATGCTCCTGCGCCATCTCGAGGCCGAGGTAGCGCGCATACATGCGGAGGGAGAGCCTGTGGTAAACGTCGGGAAAATCGGCGGCGGTGGTGCGCTCTTCCAGTTCGCGCAGGAAACCCGGACGCAGGCAGGTATCCGCGGCGGCCTGCTCGAGGGTGAGACCTTGCGATTCGCGGAGGGATTTGAGTTCGGGGCCGGTGGCCGTGTTCATGCCGCCGTCAATATGGCTCAATCCGGCAGGCTTTCCAAGTCCACAAGTATCTCGCGGTCTTTGGCCCCGTCGCGTGGTCCGAGGACACCGCGTTGCTCGAGGATGTCGACCACGCGGGCCGCCCGGGTGTAGCCCAGTCGCAGCCGCCGCTGGAGCATCGAGGTGGAGGCTTTGCCCTCCTGCTTGATGATGCCGAGGCACTTGGTCACGAGTTCCTCGTCCTCGTCGGTCACGTCGTTGTCTCCACCGCCGGTCGAGGTCATGGCTTCGTGGAATCCGGGGTCGAAGGCCGGCTCGGCCTGCGCACCGACGTAGTCGACCACGCGGTGGATTTCCTCGTCGGTCACGAGGACGCCCTGGGCGCGGACCAGCGTGGATGTTCCCGGCGGGAGGTAAAGCATGTCGCCCTGGCCGAGGAGTTTGTCCGCGCCGTTGGCGTCGAGGATGACGCGGCTGTCGAGTTTCGAGGCCACCTGGAAAGCGATGCGGCTGGGGATGTTGGCTTTGATCACGCCGGTGACGACGTCGGCGCGCGGGGTTTGCGTGGCCACGATCATGTGGATGCCGGCGGCGCGGGCCATTTGCGTGATGCGGGCGATGGCGGCTTCCACGTCGGCCGGCGCGGTCTGCATGAGATCGGCCAATTCGTCGACGATGACGACGATATAAGGAAGGCGGTCGGGGATGACGAGTTCCTCGCCCTTCTTCGGTTTCACCGCCTCGAGCACGGCATCCTCGATGCCTTCCTCTTCGGTTTCGTTTTCCCCCGGTCCGGGTTCCGGCGGCGGGACATCGTCGGCTTTCTTCTCCTGCGGGCGCGTGTTGAAACCGTGGATGTTGCGCAGTCCGCATTTGGCGAAGATGCGGTAGCGGCGCTCCATCTCGTCGATGACATAGCGGAGGGCGAGGAGGACTTTTTTCGGTTCGGTGACGACGTTGGCCGCGAGATGGGGCAGCTTTCCGTAGTGCTGCATCTCGACGACTTTCGGATCGATCATGATGAAGCGCAGCTCCGCGGGCGAAAACTTGTAGAGCATGCTGGCGATGATGGCGTTGACGCACACGCTCTTGCCGCTGCCCGTGGTGCCGGCGATGAGGAGGTGGGGCATCTGCGCGAGGTCGGCGATGATGGTGCGCCCGTAGACGTCCTTGCCGAGGGCGAGCGGGATCTTGGCCTTGCTGTTGACCCATTCGTCGCTCTCGAGGAGTTCGCGGAAGGTGACTTTGATTTTTTTGCTGTTGGCGATCTCGATGCCCACCGTGTCCTTGCCGGGGATGGGGGCGAGGATGTTGATCTTCTCGGCGCGGGTGGCGCGGGCGATGTCCTTTTCGAGGCTGACGATGCGGTCGACGCGCACGCCGCGCGCGGGGTAGAGCTCGAAGCGGGTGACGGTCGGCCCGCGGGTAATGTCGCCGGCGCTGGCCTCGAGGCCGAACTGTTTGAGCGTGTCGAGGATGCTGCTCTGCACGGCGAGCAACTCCGCGGGGTCCGCACTCTGGCGTCCGGCCAGATCCGGCGACTCCAGCAGGTCGAGCGGCGGCATCTGGTAGTTCTCGATGTGGATGTCGGGCACCGCGCCGAGGGGGCCGGTCTCCTTCTTTTTCGGCGGCGCGGGGGCGGGTGGTTTTTTGACCGGCGCGGCGCCGGTGTCGATGATCTTGGGTTCGGGGAGGGGAGGCTCGGGGACGGTTTCTTCTTCCTCCGCTTCCTCGTTCTCCGCGTCCTCCGGCAAGGGTGCTTTTTTGCGCGGACGGGACGGGCGGGACCGCGGCGTGGTGGCCAGCGCTTCCTCGACGGCGGCTTCCTGTTCGAGGCGGATGCGCTCGAGTTTCGCCTCGCGGCGTTCGCGCAGCCACGCGGGGATGGCGACCATGAGGGTCTTGAAAAATTTCACCGGGTGCATCCCGGTCATGAAAATCAGGCTGGCCAGGTAGAAGAGGGAGAGCAGGATCGTGGCCCCGACCATGCCGAGGAGCCCGGCCAACACGGTGCGCCCCAAGGCGAAGCCGGCCCAGCCGCCCGGCCCGAGGATATTGAAGTGCTCTTTCCACGATTGGAGGAACCACGGCTGGATGCCCGCGAGGCAGGCGCCGGTGACAATGAAGGCGGCGATCCACGCCCAGCGTTTGCGGTCGAGGCGCAGACTGTGGGAGAGGAACTTGGCCCCGCCGAAACCGATGAGGACGACAGCCAGCAGGTAAGAGGCTGCCCCGAGCAGGAAGTAGGCCGCCCCGGCGACAATGGCTCCGACCGGTCCGATGAAGTTCTCCGTCGGACCGCCCCCTCCCGCTTGTTTGCTGATAAACGGGACCCACGAGGGCACGTCCTCGGGGTTGTAGGAGACGAGGGCCAGGAAGAGCAGGGTGCCGGCGCCGAGCAGGACGAGCCCGAGCACCTCACTCCACGCCTTGCTGCCTCCTTCTTCTTCTTCTGTTGTTTTACCGCGGGCCAAGGGGTTTTTATTAACAGAGAGATGCTACGGGCGACAAGGAAGGCGTTTGCGCGGAGACGGACACCCTGTTAGGAGAAGCGGCTTCCGTCATGGCCAACCAACACGAGAATCTCTCCACCGCGCTCGCCGGCCTGCTGGCCCGCGAACACTCGCAGGCCGGGCTCACGCTCGGCGAAGTTTTCCAGCGGATCGGCGACCGCGGTTTCGGTCTGCTGCTTATCGTGCTGTCGCTGCCGAGCGCCTTGCCCATTCCGGCAGCCGGCTACAGCACGCCGTTCGGCATCCTCATCGCGGTGCTGGCCTTGCAGATGCTCGCGGGGCGGACCACGCCCTGGCTGCCGGAGCGGGCGGCACGGACCAAGCTGCACGGCAAGTTCATCGACTTGATGTTGGGGTTCTTCTCGAAATTTTTCAGCAAGGTCGAGTTTCTCATCCGTCCGCGCCTGCAATGGGTCGGCTCGCGGGCGGGGCGGGCTTTCCTCGGTCTTCTCGTGCTTATCATGGCCGGCTTGATGATTCTGCCGATTCCTTTGACCAACACCTTTCCCGCGTTTGTCATATTCCTCACCGGCATAGGACTGACCGAGGAAGACGGGCTCTTCAGCATCTTCGCCGGGTTGCTCGGCGTGGTTTCCACCGCCCTTTACGCCGTGGTGGTCTATATTTTCGTCCGCTTCGGTCTTGAAGGCATCGAGATGATCAAGGAATGGATCAAATCCGGCGCGGGTCTGGCCGGGTGACGCGGCGCGGCTTTGCGCCGGACGGGTGCGCCGTGTTATGGGTTCGGGAATGAGAACGACCGAAGAGCCATCCGGCGCCCGGCCCGGCCGCGGACGGATCGCGCGTTTCCTCGGCGCTCTCGGCCACCGCCTCCTCGCCGGCATCCTTTTCGCCATCCCGCTGGTCGTCACTTATTGGGTGCTGTCCTTCGGCTACGGTCTGGTCACCGGACTCAGCGATCCCTGGCTCAAAGCCTTCGGGGTGGATTTTCCCGGCGCGGGATTTCTCATCACCATCCTCGCCTTCATCGGGCTCGGCTTCATGGCGACACACGTCATCGGCCGCCGCATGCTCGACCGTTTCGAGCGCTTCATGCTGCGCATTCCCGTGGCCGGGTCCATCTACTCCGGGGCCAAGCAAGTGCTGCAGACCATCCAGGGCGTGGGCGCCAATCCCAAACCGAAACGGCCGGTCGTGGTGGAATACCTCATGCCGGGCAGCTACCTCTTCGGCTACGCCACGGGCCATTTCACCGAGGCGGGAAAGGCGCGGGAAATGACCACCGTCTTCGTGCCCACGGCGCCCAACCCCACCACGGGCCTGATCATTGCCGTGCCCTCGGATAAAGTCCGCGCCTGCGACCTCTCCATGGAGGAAGCGACCAAGATGCTCGTCTCGGGCGGTCTCATCATGCCCGGCCGGCCCCTCTCTGTCGGCACCGGGGCGGCCGGGGAAAATCCGCAAACGACCGTTTGATTTTTTGAACGTCCGGCGCGGACCGCGGTCGAAGCTCTTATGAAAACGAAGAGCTTCAACCCCTACCGCAAATTCAACCGGACACGCCATTCCCTCGGCGAACTCGTCGCCGCCGTCGGCTCCGCCGCCGGGGACAGCCGCGAGGCCATGGCCGCCCTCATCGACCTGTTCCAGACCGGACGCGTGCAAGTGCGCGATCACGGTCACCTGAAACGGGTCAGGGTTTGCGCGTAACCAAAAATTTTTTCATGGCAAGCAGGGTCGGGGCCGGGTGGCTTCCGGCCCTTCTTGTTTTCCGGGTTTGTCTGCCCTCCCCGATCCGCTAAGCTGCGCCGGTGATTGACCGATATTCCCGGCCGGAGATGCGCGCCCTCTGGTCCGACCAGCGCAAATACGAAATCTGGCTCGGGATCGAGACCCTGGCCTGCGAGGCCATGGCGCGGCTCGGACAAATCCCCGCCGCCGACGCCGAGGCCATCCGGGCCAAAGCGAAATTTTCCATCCCCGAGATCCTCGAGATCGAAAAGCGGACCAACCACGACGTCATCGCCTTTCTCGAAAACGTCGCCTCTTCCGTCGGCCCCGCCGCCCGCTGGATGCACCAGGGTCTGACTTCCTCCGACGTCCTCGACACCACGCTCGCCGTGCAGATGTCCGAGGCCACGGATCTTCTCGTCAAGGGCGTCGACGAAGTCCGCGCCGCCGCCGCCGAACAAGCCCGCGCCCACAAACTCACGCCGATGATGGGACGCAGCCACGGTATCCATGCCGAGCCGGTCACTTTCGGCCTCAAGATGGCGCTGATGTATGACGAATTCGGCCGTGTGCGCGAACGCCTCGTCGAAATGCGCAAACGCATTGCCGTCGGCAAATTGAGCGGTGCGGTCGGCACGCGCGCCCACCTCGACCCGCGCGTCGAGGAAGAGGTCTGCGCCAAGCTCGGACTCAAACCCGCCACTCTCTCCACCCAGATCGTCCAGCGCGACCGCCATGCCGAGTTCATGACCGTGCTCGCCCTGGCCGCCAGCTCGCTCGACCGCTGGGCCACCGAGTTCCGTCATCTGCAACGCACCGAGGTCCTCGAAGTGGAGGAATTCTTCGCCCAAGGCCAGAAAGGCAGCTCGGCCATGCCGCACAAGCGCAATCCGATCACGGGCGAACGCTTGAGCGGTCTGGCCCGCGTCATCCGCGGCTACGCCGTCACCGCGATGGAAAACGTCGCCCTCTGGCACGAGCGCGATATCAGCCATAGCAGCGCCGAACGCATCATCCTGCCCGACGGCTGCGTCCTCCTCGATTATATGCTCGCGCTCATGACCAAGCTGGTGCGCGGCTTGCAGGTCTATCCGGAAAACATGCGGGCCAACATGGAGAAGTCCCGCGGCCTCTTCGCCAGCCAGTCCGTGTTGCTCATGCTGACCGAAAAAGGTTTCGAGCGGCAAAAAGCCTACGAAGCGGTGCAGCGCGCCGCGTTGAAAACATGGGCCGGCGACGGCGAATTCCTGGCCAACCTCTCGGCCGAACCGGAAATCAGCGCCGTGTTGTCCCCCGCCGAGCTGCAGGACGCCTGCGGCCTCGACCGCCACTTCCGGCACGTAGACAAGGTGTTCCGCGATCTTGGTATCCCGGGGTAGGGACGAGCGGCCTGCTCGTCCGCTCGTTGGTCTGCGGACACGCGGGCCGCGTGTCCCTACCTTGATGTAGCGTCGCCGTCCCCGGCGACGGCCGTTCTCGACTAAACAACCGGCGGCGGGGCTTCCGGCTCGTAGAGCCTACAGCTCGGAGAGACGCTGCCGCTACAGTTGGCGTGTCCGCGACGCCTCTGCTAATATCCCCGCTTCCACCATGTTTTCCCACCTCTCCGACAAACTCCAGGATGTCTTCAAAGACCTCCGCGGGCACGGCCGTATCAGCGAGTCGAATGTCGATGCCGCCCTGCGCGAAGTGCGTCTCGCCCTGCTCGAGGCCGACGTGCATTTCAAAGTCGCCAAAGACTTCATCGCGCGGGTCAAAGAGAAAGCCCTCGGCGAGGAAGTGCTGCGCAGCGTCACGCCCGGACAGCAGATCGTCAAAATTTTCCACGACGAACTCTCCGCCCTCCTCGGCAGCGATGCCGCGCCGCTCAACCTCGGACCGCAGGCCCGCATCCTGGTTGTCGGTCTGAACGGCGCGGGCAAGACCACGACCTGCGCCAAGCTCGCCGCGTGGCTCAAGAAAAACGGACGCACCCCCGTGCTCGTCGCCTGCGACTTGCAGCGTCCGGCCGCGGTCGAGCAACTGGCCACCCTTGCCGCGCAGATCGGCGTGCCCATGTATCGTCCGCCCGCCGGCGAAAAAAACGTCCTGCGCGTCGTGCGCGACGGTATGGCCTGGGCCAAGGAGCAGGGACACAATGTCGAGATTTATGACACGGCCGGACGCCAGGATCTGGACGACGAGCTGATCGACGAGCTGCGCAAGGTCAAAGACCTCGTCCAACCCAACGAAAGCCTGCTTGTTTGCGACGCTGCCACCGGACAGCAGGCCGTCGGCGTGGCCGAGAAATTCCACGGCGCGGTCGGGGTGACCGGACTCATCCTGACCAAGCTCGACGGCGATGCCCGCGGCGGCGCGGCTCTTTCGCTGCGCGAGGTCACCGGCCAGCCGGTCAAATTCGCCGGCACCGGCGAGAAGGTCGAGGCTTTCGAGGTCTTCCACCCCGACCGCATGGCCGGCCGCATCCTCGGGATGGGCGACGTGGTCAGTCTGGTCGAACAAGCCGCCGCCAATTTCGAGGTCGAGGATGCCGCCCGCATGGAAGCGCGGCTCCGCGGCGGGAATTTCGACCTGAACGACTTCCTCGAGCAGTTCAAAATGCTCCGCAAGATGGGTCCGCTGGAGAACCTCCTCGGACTCATCCCCGGCATGGACAAGATGAAGTCGCCCGGGGTTGATGAGAAACAGATGCGCCGGGTGGAGGCCATTGTCCTCTCCATGACGCCCGGCGAGCGGGCGCGCCCCGACGTTCTCAACGCCCGGCGCCGCCAACGCATCGCCCGGGGCAGCGGGACGACGGTCACGGAGGTCAACAACCTTCTGCTGCGGTTCTCGGACATGAGAAAACTCATGAAAAAGCCCGGCAAACTGAAAAAAATGATGGCAAGGGCAGGCGGTATGGGCATGCTTGGCCGGAACTAACGAAAAACTTATGGCAACGGCAATACGACTCCGCCGCGAAGGCACCCGCAACAGCCCCTACTACAAAGTGGTGGTGGCCGACAAACGCAGCCCCCGCGACGGCAAATTCCTCGAAATCCTCGGCAACTACGACCCGAAGAAAACCGGCACCAACTACAAGATCAACGTGGCACGCGTTGACCACTGGGTCAAAAACGGCGCGCAGATGTCCGACACGGTGCGCAGCCTGGTCAAAAAAGCCCGCCAAGCTGCGTGAGCCCGATCGAGGAATTCCTGACCTTTGTCCTGCGCCGTCTGGCCGGCCATCCCGACGAGGTTTTTCTCTCCCATGCCGCCATCGACGGCAAAGACGTCTACACTGTGCAGGCCCGGCAGACCGACCTCCCTCGCATCATCGGCAAACGCGGCCAGACCATCCACGCCATCCGCAGCCTGCTCGACGCCGCCGCCGCGAAACACGGCGGCAAAGTGCGCTTGGTCGTCCCCGATTGATCGCGTGAAATATCTTTCCGTCCTCCTCGCTGTCGCCGCGCTGGCCGCGGTCTCCTGCGAACGCATCCCGCCCTCGGTAAGCATCCCGGATTACGACCAGAAAAAAGCCGCCGCGGAAAAAGTGGAGGAGAAACCCCTCGGCGCCACGGAAAACCCGCCGGAATTTTTTCCGGCAACGGGCCAAGAGTGACCATGTAGCGGCGCCGTCCCCGGCGCCGGTCGTTTCGTGCCGGATTCACCAGCTGGCCTCCTGCGCGTAGAGATGCCGATGCCACTTTGGCTTTGTGCTATACTTTAGCGCGATGACCACCCCCCGCGGCTTCTTCTCCCGCGAAGCGGAAAGCTTCGCCTGCGCCTTCCGCGGCATCGCGTCTCTGCTCAAAAGCGAAGTCCACGCCCGCATCCATCTCGCCGCCACTGTTGCCGTTCTCGTCCTCGGCTGGTGGTTGGAAATCACCCGCGGAGAATGGCTCGCCGTCATCCTCGCCACCGGCCTGGTCTGGACGGCCGAAGCCCTCAACACCGCGATCGAATACGTCGCCGACCTCGCCCATCCCGACGAACACCCCGAAGTCAAAAAACTCAAAGACCTCGCCGCCGCCGCTGTCCTCTTCGCCTCCATCGCCGCCCTCGTCGTCGGGCTGATCGTTTTCTGGCCTCGACTTTGCGCAGTCTTCGCCACCCTCTAATCCATGGAAACTCGCAGCATCGAGGCGATTGTGCGCGCACTGGAAGCCGCATCGGTCCGGTATTTGATTGTCGGCGGTCTTGCTGTGAACGCGCACGGGTATTCGCGCATGACGCGTGATATCGATCTCGTCATCCAACTTGAGCCCGCCAACACGCAACGGGGGCTGGACGCATTGCTCGGAGCCGGCTACCACCTGATGATACCCGAGAAACCCGAGGCTTTCGCCGATCCCGCGGTGCGCGAGAAGTGGCGAACCGAGAAAGGCATGATTGTCCTCAAACTATGGAGCGACGAGCATCGCCGGACTCCCATCGACGTCTTCGTTTATGAACCTTTTGCCTTCGATCGCGAATATGAGTCCGCTCTTTGGGTCGAGATTTCACCCGGCTTGCGTACGCCTGTTGTTTCGCTGTCTGCCTTGTTGCAAATGAAGCGCGAGGCTGGACGCCCGCGCGACCTTGAGGATATCAACGAACTCACCCGTGGCCGAGACATCCAAAACTGACCAACCGCAACCCGATTACCGTTGGGGCACACCCGAGGGCAGCCGGGAATTCGACCGGTTGATCGATCGCTCCATGACCTTCCGCGAGCGCCTGCAATGGCTGGAAGACGCCGAGACGTTGGCCTTGCGTATGGCGGCCTCGCGGGTGCGCGAAGAACCAAGCTGACGACCCACCCCCGCCCGAACTCGTTTATGCATTGAAATCGTAGTTCATATGCATAAGCTGGGTTCATGAGAACCACTCTTGATCTACCTGCGCCTCTGCTCGAGGAGGCCTTGCGGGTGAGCCGGAAAAAAACAAAAACTGCGGTGATCATCACCGCGCTGGAAGACCTCATCCGGAAAAACCGGACCCGCGGAATCAAGAGGTTCAAAGGCAAAGTCGATCTGAAAATCGACCTCGATAAGCTGCGCGATCGCCGGAAGTGAGGGTCCTGGTCGACAGTTCCGTGTGGATCGATTACTTCCGCGCGGGCCGTCACGCGGTGGACCTTGAAGCGCTCCTCGACGACAACCGGATCGTGACCAACGATCTCATCCTCGCCGAGCTGATCCCGCCCCTGCAACTGCAACGCCAGACGCGTTTGATCAATCTTTTGCGGGAACTCGAACGCGAGCCCCTGCAGCCGGATTGGGATGAGATTGTCCGCCTGCAGACCACCTGCCTGCGCCACGGTATTAATGGTGTCGGCATTCCCGACCTGCTTATTGCCCAGCACGCCCTGCAGAATGATCTGCAACTCAAGGCGCGCGACCGTCATTTCCGGCAACTGGCATCTCACGCGCCGTTGCAAATGCACAATCCTCGAGTTTGACTCTCCGCCAGCTCTCTCGCTCGTCACTTGTCACCCGTCACACGTCACTTCTCCGCTGCATGCCCCAACTTTATCTCGCCATCGCCATCGTGGCCGAAGTCATCGCCACCTCCGCGCTCAAAGCTTCCGACGGATTCACCCGGATCGGACCGTCCCTCTTCGTCGTCGTCGGCTATGCGGTGGCGTTTTACTTTCTCTCCCTCACCCTGCGGACCATGTCGGTCGGTGTGGCCTATGCCATCTGGTGCGGCGCGGGCATCATTCTCATCGCCCTCATCGGTTGGCTCGTGCTCGGCCAGAAACTCGACCTGCCCGCCATCCTCGGCATGGCCTTGATCGTGGCCGGTGTCGCGGTGATCAATCTGTTTTCCTCGAGCGTGCGGCACTGAGCGTGACCTCTGCCCCTACAAACGCGCGTCGCGGTAGTTCTCGCGGAACCAGCGGTAAGCGTCGGCGATGCCTTCGCGCAGCGGGATGCGCGGGCTCCAGCCGAGGGACTTGATCTTCGAAATATCGAGGAGCTTGCGCGGGGTGCCGTCGGGTTTGCTCGCGTCGAACTCGAGGGTGCCGTCGAAACCGAGCACGTCGCAGACCGTCTCGGCCAGCTCGCGGATGGTTACATCCTCGCCACAGCCGATATTGACCAGATCCGGTTCGTCATAGTGCTCGAGGAGGAAAAGGCACGCCTCGGCCAGGTCGGTGGTGTGGAGGAACTCGCGCCGCGGCGTGCCGGTGCCCCAGACGGTGATGCTTTTCGCGCCGGCCTGTTTCGCTTCGTGCACTTTGCGGATGAAAGCGGGCAGCACGTGGGAATTGTGCAGGTCGTAGTTGTCGTGCGGACCGTAGAGATTCGTCGGCATGCCGCTGATGAAATTTTTCCCGTATTGGCGCGCGTAGGACTGGCAGAGCTTGATGCCGGCGATCTTGGCCAGCGCGTAGGCGTCATTCGTCGGCTCGAGCGGTCCGGTCAGCAGCGCGCTTTCGGGGATCGGCTGCGGCGCCATCTTCGGGTAAATGCACGAGCTGCCGAGAAAGAGCAGCTTGCGCGTGCCGAAATCGGCGGCGGCTTCGATCAGATTGTTCTGGATGGTCAGATTTTGCAGGAGAAATTCCGTCGGCTGTTCGTTGTTGGCCAGGATGCCGCCCACTTTGGCCGCGGCGTCGATCACGATGGACGGACGCTCTTTCTCGAAGAAAGCCCGCACCGCGGCGCGGTCGAGCAGGTCGAGTTCGGCGCGGGTGCGGCCGAGGACCTTGGTAAAGCCCTCCTCACGCAGCTTGTGGTGGATGGCGCTGCCGACCATACCACGGTGGCCGGCCACGAATATTGTCTCGTCCTTCGACAGGCTCATTGGATAGGTTCGCCACGCTATGGCAAAGACCCCCGCCGCGGCAAGAAACGGCCGCTTGCAAGTGCTCAAGACCTACAAAATGTATGTCGGCGGGGCTTTCATCCGCTCGGAAAGCGGGAAAGTTGTCCCCGTGCTGTCCCCGGACGGCAAGACGACCCTGGCCCAGGTCTGCCGCGGCTCGCGCAAGGATTTCCGCGATGCGGTGGTGTCCGCCCGCAAGGCCTTCGCCAAATGGAGCGGCACGGGCGCGTATCTCAAAGGCCAGATCCTCTATCGCGCCGCCGAGATGCTCGAAATGCGCGCCGAGGAAATGGAACGCGAGATCACGCGGAGCACGGGTTGTTCCGCTGCGGCCGCGCGTCGCGAGGTGGCCGATGCGGTCGAGTTGCTCGTGCATTACGCGGGATGGACCGACAAATTCACCGCCGTCTTCGGCTCGGTCAATCCGGTGTCGTCACCGCACTTCAATTTCACTTATCCGGAAGGCACCGGGGTGGTGGTCATTTTCTGCCCGGACACGCCGTCCTTTATCGCCCTGGTGCACTTGGTCGCCGCGACCATCCTCACCGGCAACACTTGCATTGTGGTGGCCTCGGAAAAATATCCGCTGCCCGCCCTGACCTTCGGCGAAATCCTCGCCACGAGCGACCTGCCCGGCGGGGTGGTCAACATTTTGTCCGGACCCCGCGCCGACCTCGCCCCGACCGCAGCCACGCACATGGACGTGAATGCGATCGTCAACGGTTGCGAGGACGCGGTGCTGGACAAGACG
>CAZEYV010000198.1:0-8086 GCA_964516705.1 uncultured Chthoniobacter sp. | reverse complement strand
CTCGGCAATACTCCAGCGGGCCGGATACTGCTCGTGGATCATCCGGTTGATCTCCGTGAGGAGGCTCTTGCCGTCCGGCAGGACAGTCTGGGGATTGCCGGCGTTGTATTTCACCTCGCCATTGACAATGGTCTTGGTCCCGTTGACGTCATAACCGAGAATATTTTGCGGAGAGTCCCACCGGAATCCGTCGACGCGGAAATCATCGAGCAGGGTTTTGATGTTCTCGCGGATGAAGCGCCGGACCTCGACCTGCGAATAATTCGGCCGGCGCCCCCACGCGGTCCAACCCTGCGGATTGTCCGGGCCAAAGTAGATGTCGGCCGGACCGTCGAACTCCCGCACCCCGTCCCCGAGGGTGCCGTCGTTCCGGTCGGCCGGCGGATTCCAGTGGTTGTGCACCACATCGAGCTGCACCTTCATGCCGCGGGCATGCGCGGCCTTGACGAATCTTTTCAGGCCGTCCGGGCCGCCGTAAGCGGACTCGATGGCGAAGAGGTGCTCCGGATTGTATCCCCAGCTGTAATCACCGCCGAATTCGTTGACCGGCATGAGGGCGATGACATTCACCCCCAACGCCTGCAGGTAACCGAGGCGGGAGATCGCGTCGTCGAATGTTCCCGGACGGTTATCTGCGGGATTCGGGTCGTAGAAGCTGCCGATGTGCAGTTCGTACATGACCTGCTGATCGACCGGGATGGACGGACGCATCGTCGTCCCCCAATCGAAGGCGGTGTGGTCGTAGATGACGGAGTTTCCGTTGCGGACGAGAAACGCCCGAGGGTCGTGCTTCCAGGCGCCGCCGGTGTTACCCGCCCAGCGCAGAAAGTATTTGTATTCCTGCCCGGGCCGTGCGGCCGGAACCGTGGCGGTCCAATAGCCCGTGGCATTGTCCTTGGTCATGGCCGTCTCGCTCCAAGAATTGAACTCCCCGCGCACCGCCGCCCCGGTTGCATTGGGCGCCCAGACCCGGAACGTCACCCCGGTGACATTGGTCCCGTCCTTGTTGACCACGGCGCCCAGCGGTAGCTGGCTATACCCGGCGTCCGCGGACAACAGAAAAACAAAAATCGTCCGCAGGAAAAGAATTCGGCGCACCCTTGGACGATAGCGGGGTATTAACGTCCGTCAAGCGGACGCGACCGGCTCACCAGAAGCTCTGCGGAACCTCGATATGGTCTCCGGGCAGGAGGATGATGTCGCGGGACGGGTCGGAGCGGACGGCTTTGATGTCGACGATCTGGGCGCGGCCTTTGCGGAGGAGACGGACCTTGCGCTGGTCGGCGTAGTCGGTGAAACCGCCGGCGGCACTGATCGCGCCCAGCACGGTGAGGTCGGAAGTGTATTCGACGCGGCGCGGTTGGCGGACGTCTCCGCTCACGTTGACGAAGCGCTGCGTGGCCGGAATGGTCACGGTGATGGTGGGATTGGTGTAGACCTCGCCGCTGCGGTAAGCGGCTTCGACCGCGCTCTGCAGCGCGGCCTGGCTGAGCCCCGAGGCGCGCACTTTGCCGATGTGCGGCAGGTTGATGAAGCCGTCGCCGTCCACCGTGTAGGCCCCGGTGACCAGTTGCGTTTCTTCGGCGGGTACCCCCCCGATGCGCAGCTCGATGGTGTCACCGTTGCGGAAGGCGGCATCGGAAGCGAGTGCGGACGGAATTGCACCGGCCAAGAACACCGTGAGGAAAACCGGGATCAGCAGGGCGCGCATCTTAATATTCGTCCTCGGAGGCCGAGCGCGCGGGGCGACGGGCGCGCGGTTTGGACGGCGCTTCGGCCGCGGGCAACGCGCCGTTGGTCCCCTCGGCCGCAACCCGGGGGGTGTAGTAGTAGTTGTAGTAGTTCGTGTAGTATTCGTAATA
Source organism: uncultured Chthoniobacter sp. (assembly GCA_964516705.1). GTDB lineage: Bacteria > Verrucomicrobiota > Verrucomicrobiia > Chthoniobacterales > JACTMZ01 > JACTMZ01. The sequence goes on along the minus strand of CAZEYV010000198.1, from coordinate 6,224 downwards.
CTGGTCGTGGCGCACATCCACGTTGTTTAGCACGACCCCGAGGATGTTGCCGCCGACGTTCTGCACGGCCTGTTTGACCCGCTGCAGCATGGCGCGGGGGAAGCGGCGGTGCTGCACGACGACGATGGTCAGGTCGAGGGCGCGGACCAAAACGGAGGCGTCGCTCACCCCGAGGATCGGGGGCGAGTCGAAAAACACGATGTCGAAGCGGTTCTTGACCTGCGCGACGAGGTCCATCATGCGCTGCGAGTTGAGCACACCGACGGCGTCATGGGGCAGTTTGCCGCTCGGCAGCAGGAACAGATTGGGCAGCGAGGTGGTCAGCACGACGTCCTCGAGGTCGATGTCGGTCGTGAGGAAGTCGGAGAGCCCGTGGTCGCCGTCGAGGCCGAAAATGCGGTGCTGGGTCGGGCGTCGCAGGTCGGCGTCGACGATGAGCGTGTTGTAGCCGCCCTGCGCAAAGGTCCAGGCCAGGTTGGCCAGCGTCGTCGATTTGCCCTCCCCGGCGCCGCCGCTGACGAACGTCACGGTGTTGGCCTCGGCCGACGGACGGTTGAATTCCACGTTGGTCCGCAAAATGCGGTAAGCCTCGGCGTCGACCGTGGATTCCGGTTGGTTGACCAGCAGGGCGATTTCCTTGGGCACGACGGCAAGGACGGGCACTTGGAGGAAGTTCTCGACGTCCTCCATGGTCTTCACGCTGGTGTCGAGATACTCGAGGAAGAAGGCCAGACCGATACCGACAATGAGGCCGACGACCGTGGCGAGGGCCATGTTGAGGAGGACGTTGGGCTTGGAGGGCGCGGAAGCGGGTTCCGCTTTTTCCCAGATGCGGGCCGGGCTCATGGGCATGCTGCGCTGCATGGTCTCGGTGGAGAACCGCAATTCGGCCGCCTCAAGGACGCGCTTGGCTTGGATGTAATTATTTTTCGACCGCGCGTATTCGGCACTCCGCGTCTTGGTGTCGCGCTGGGTGCCGCGCATCTGGTCGAGTTCGCCCTCGAGCGTCGTGAGCGAGCGCGAGGTGATTTCCAGATTGGCGGCCAGGGTGCGGCGGATGCTGCCCACTTGGTCGGCCAACTGCTTTTCGTAGGTCGCTTTCTTGGCCGCCAAGGCGGTGATGGTCGGGTGGCGGCGCGCCAGGCCGGACTGCAAAGCGCGGGCCAATTCCGAGTCGGTTTCCTGGTATTGCGGGAGGATCTGGGCCACGGTCTGATCCTGGATTTCGAGGGTGGGCAGCGCGCGGATCAGGTCGTCACCGGAGAGTTTTTCGATTTCCTCGTATTTGGTACGCAGGGTGGCCGCCCGGCTCCGCGCTTCCCCGACGATCGATTCCTGGTCCATCAGGACTTTTTCCTGCGCTTGCAGGGGGTCTTCCATGCTGTCGGGGTTCAAATCGGTGATGCCGAGTTCGGTGCGGATCCGGCCCATTTCGTCGTTGGCCTCGGCCACTTTCTTGCGCTGTTTGCCCACCTCTTCTTCCAACGTGGCGAGGGACGCGCTGAGCAACTTCTGCTGCTCCTCGATGCGCTTGCGCTGGTATTCCTGCGCGATCGAATTGGCCAGCTCGGAGGCTTCCTCGGGATTGGTGCTCTCGACGCTGATCTGGAGGAGGTTCGTGTTGCGGACCTCGCGGACGTCGATCATGCCGCGGAGCTTGAAGTAGGCTTGTTCGCGGGTGCGGACGCCGAACTCCTCGCTCCACCGCTGCACCAGATCGAGCGTGTCGATCACCGGATAAAGCATCTCCTTGCGCTGGATGATCTGGAACTGCGTGGTGGCAAACCGCGGGTCCATGCCCATGCCGCCCTCGTAACCCTCGCGGAAAATCCTGATCTTCTGCTCGTTCTGTTCGACCTCGATGATGACGTTCGACTGGTATTGCCGCGGCAGGAAATAGGTCGTCACCCCCGCGGTGACCACGACAAGCAGGAAAGCCAGCACGATGATCGGCAGGCGGAGGCGGATAACCCGCCAGTAATCGAGAAAGTGCAGTTTGGCGTCCTGCACGGCACTGGTTTCGCGGTCAGTCATGACAAGTGTTCCGGAGGATTCATCATAGCAGGCGGGGAGTCAGACGCAAGAAAAGAGCAGAGGATCAATTTTTCGTCCGGAAAGCCGACACGGGAGGTGGTGGCCGGGGTTATATCAACAAAATGAACAGCAGACTTCTTCTGATGGGAGTGGGCGGAGCCCTGCTCACTTGGGGCGCGTGGCACATTTATTCCGGCTGGGGCCTGGTCACCATCGATGCGGAAAACGCGCCGATCGAACAGGTCCTCGGCGAGATCCGCCGTCAAGGCGGGATGGAAATCGTCTCCGACCTGCCCCCCGACACCAAGGTGTCACTCCGCGTCCGCCGCGTGCCCGCAGTGGAAGCTCTGGACATCACGGCCGTGCGCACCGGGGCCAACTGGCGGCTCGCTTACCTCGGGGCGCCGGACGCGGCAGCGATCGACGCCGCGCTGGCCGGATTCAGAACCGGTCGCGAGACAGCGGGGTGGACCTCCCACCAGGCCGGCGGTTTTGCCTTGGTCGAACCCGAGTCGGGCCAGGCCATGGACCTGCGGCAGATGCAATGGACACCCTCGGGCGGCGGCAAACTCCCGTCGCTCCTGCAGGAAGGCGCGGAGAAAACCGGCGTGTTCTTCGCCGCGCCCGCCTCGTGGCAACCCGAGGTGCCGGACGTGTCGCCGGGCACCGTCCGCTCGGTCGCCACATCGCTTTTCCGCCAAGCCGGCGGCGTTTCCCGCGAAGTCTTCCTGCTGCGCGGGAGCGGCGAGCGAACCGGTGGCACGGACGAGCCCGCGCGGCGCGGACGCGGCGCGTGGATCGGGGCGGCGCCGCAAGAAGCGGGCGAGCGCGGTGGTGGGGGTTGGATGAGAAATCCCGAGCGTCTGGCCGAGCGCGTCGAAGCCCAGATCGCCCTGCTCCCCGCCGCCGAGCAACCCAAGGCCCGCGAGGATTTCCAGACGATGCGCGACTTCTGGCAATCCGTGCGCGACCTGCCCGAAGAGGAACGCCGCGACAAGGCGCGCGAATTTTTCAACCGTCCGGACGTGCAGGAACGCATGGAGGACCGCCGCCTGGCCCGTGAGTCCAAATTGACCCCCGAACAACGCATCGATCGCAGCAAGCGTTATTGGGAACGCAAATCGGAAGGCCGCCGCGAGTCGCGATGAACCGCGCCTTCACCCTCGTCGAGTTGCTCGTCGCGATGGCCATCCTCGCGGTGCTCGCCACCCTCGCCTCGCCCGCCATCGGTCTGGCCATCGAGCGCGGACGCTCGGCCAAATGCGTGAACAATCTCCGCCAAATCGGCATCGCCGTGCAGCAATACGCGGCCGACAACGACTACCGCTTTCCCGCCATCGAAACCGATCCGCCCTCCCTGCCCGACGACCTGCCCAACAAAGGCACCGCCCTCGAGTTGCTCGGACCTTACGGCGTCACGCGGGAAACCCTCACCTGTCCGACCGACGCCGCCACGTTGCGCAACGTGGAGAAACACGGCACCAGCTACCACTTTTCGCCCGTGCTGCAGGACGAAACCCCGGTCAGCGTGAAAATTTACAGCCGCCGCGGCACCTTCAACATCGAAAACATCGGCCGCCTCACCGTCGCCTCCGATTTCCAAGCCGTCCACCCCGGCAAACCCCGCGGCATCAACGTCCTCAAAGCCGACGGCCGAGTCATCCAGCGCTGAGCCCCCGCGGATGGTTCGCGCCAGACCACCGGATTCCCGCGCAACATGATCAAGCAAAAGCTCCCGCGCACTCTTGCCCTTCTCGCCGTTCTTGCCCTCACCGCCTGCCAAAGCGGCCCTGCTTCCGCTCCGGACCCGGCGCCGACCGCCGGCGACATCCGCACCTGCGAAGCCCTCACCCGCCGTATCCTCGAGAGGCCCATGGACGATCTCGCCTTGATCCGCACGGCCTACGCCGCGCCGCTGCGCGGGAAAATTCGGCAAGCCGTCACCTCGGATCCTTACGACGGCGGCTTCGACTACGACTACGTTTATGACACACAGGACGAACGCCCCGTATCAACCCGGGTCGGCCCCGGACGCGTGGAAGGACAACGCATCATCGTTCCCGTCGCAATGCGCTACACCCATCTCCGACCGAAAAAGCAATCGTGGGTTTTCGTGAGATCCGCCGACGGCTGGGCTGCGTCCGACATCATCTACGCGAACGGCCGCCGGCTCACGGACGAGTTGAACTGACCCGACTGCCCTGCCACCAAGGAACCCTGATCCGAAATCGCCGGCCCGCGCGCTCGAAACGCGGATCAACCCGACGCCGGAAGCAGGGTCCGGATTTCCGCCCGGTCCCGGGGACAATGCGCGCCTCATGGCAACCACGGAAAAATTTTCATGCTTCGGAATCATTGGTCCCCTGGTAGGGACAAAGATCCGGACGAGCGAGCCGCTCGTCCCTACCTTCAAGCGCTAGAACTGAAACCTTTGAGCGTCCAGCCTCATACCAACATCCCCAACCTTTAAGACTTCTCGCGTGAGAGCCTCTGTGGTCTCGGGGAGCACGCGCGCCCTCGCGCGTGGCGCCGTGCGCCTCGCGCGGCGCTTTGGTTCAAGCAGATTCCTCGGCGGGGCGCCGATGAACACGGCCGAGGCGGCCGTGCTCCCCGGGACCGGCAAAACGGCCGGAAGTTCGTTGCCCAACAACAGACCGGAAGTCCAAGAGGTTAGGGACGTTGGTATCATATCATACCAATCACGAGAAGTTTTTGGACGATTGGAAAGACAGGGGGCACGGCCGTCCCGGCCGTGTTGTCTGATCGTGACCCGTGGGACGCCCGTGCCCCTTTGGTCAGGCGTGACACGCTGCTGCCCCGCGGGGACGGATCAAAAGTCCACTTCGGCTCCGAGGAAGACGATGTTCTGCGTGTAATCGCGCTCGAAGTTGGTGTCGGTCGAGATGAGCGTGGTGAACGCGTACCCGGCGAGGAGGGACCAGTTGCGGTAGACGAGGAAACTGGCGTTGAAGCCGGTGTTGAAAATGTTGTCGTAGAAGTCCGGGGCCGCCCCATCGCTGCCCGGTTGGTCGTAGAAATTGTTCTGGTAGTTGAAGAAGGCGGTGGCCCCGAGGCGGCGGGTGAACTGGTGGGCCGCATTCAGACCGAGGAGAAACTGTTGCGCTTGGTTGTAGTTGGAGAATCCGGACGCCGTGGTCCCGTAGCGCGAGACGAGTCCCACGGTGGTCTCTTTGCCCAAAGCGTAATTGAAGTTCACCGATCCGAACGGGCCGACGTAGGTGTTCGAGCCGCCGTAGGGGTTCTCGTTGAAGCGTTGTTCCACGCCGGCGCGCATGGTGACGGTGGACCGCGGATTCAGGGTGTGGTCGAAGCCGGCGAGGAGGAAGTTGCCGATGCTGTCCAGATCCTTCGCGGTGTAGTAGTTCCGCATGTTGAAGTCATATTCGAGGACCAGGGCGGTGGTCGGTTTCCAGAGGAAGAGGAACTGCTGGCTGACCGTCTGTTCGTAGCGTCCTTGGATGTCGTTCTGGTCGGGATCGGTGAAATAGTAGAAGACCGGCGAGTAGCTGGTTTCGGTGGCGAACTTGGGCAGCCAGAGATACTTGGCCCCGAAGGTCGAGATGCTCAGCAGATAATCGCCATCGTACGTGGTGGGAGCCCCGGAGATGGTGTAGTTCGGCTGCGAGAGGAAAGAGGTGGCCGTGTTGAAAGAGAGGTCGAGGCGCGGCGTGGCCGAGTAGTTGGCGCCGAGGGCGAAGTTGATCGTCGGGAAGAGTCCGTCGTCGATCAGGTCGTTGTTGTTGTAGTAAAAGGCCAAGCCGGCCGAGAGGGCGGTCGACAACTGGAGCCGCGGAGAGCCGAATTCGTAGGAGACGCCGGCGGAGATCTGGGTGTAGGGGCTTTCGACGGGGTTGGTGCCGGAGGTGTTGACGTTGCTGTTGTAGCCTTCGTAGACGGCGAAGCTGAAACGGTAAGGCCGGCGGCCGAAGCGTCCCTCGCCGATATCGGCCGGCAGGGTGCCCTCGTCGCCGACCTGCTCGAAGGCCACTTCCCCGTCCTCAGTCGGCGAGGCGAAAACCGGCTCGAGGTCGGTCGCCGGGCGCGGCGCCGGGGCCGGTTCATCGAGGGGAGGCGGCTCCGGCACGGTGGCGGGCGGGGGCAAGTTGACCGGCGGCGAAACGGTGGCCGCGGCATCGCTGGCAGCGGGGGCCGGCGGCTCCGGCGGCGGA
>CAZEYV010000197.1:0-3045 GCA_964516705.1 uncultured Chthoniobacter sp. | reverse complement strand
TTTTCCTACCTCGACGCGCCTTATGACGGGCCTGCCGTCGAACCGCCTTTGCCCGACTTGAATATGCTCCCCGAGGACATGCCGCCGTGGGAGGAATTTGCGGAGGACCCCCCCCCGCCGCCCAAGCCGCAACCGACACCCATGGAACCCGTGCCTACCGACGATGGGTCCGGCCCGCAAGCCGTTGCCACACCTGCGCCCGAAGTCGCTCCCGTGCCGGCTCCCCCAGGGGAAACTGCCGCCGAATCTCCGTCCGCCCCTTTGTGAAAACGCCCCGCCGCCTCTTTCTTCTCGCCCCGCTGGCTTTCCTGCCGGGCTGCCTTGTCATGCAAAGCGGCAGCCTCGAGGTCCTCAATCCCAAACAGGCTTACGGCCAGTCGATCGCGGTGATCGGCGATCTGCACGGGGAAAACCGGGACATCGAGCAACGCCTGGCCTCCGACCTGAGCAAGGCTCTGGGCAAACGCGGATTGACCGTGGCCGAAAATCCGGAGAAGGCGGACATTGTCATAGTCCCGACGCTCGGCCGCATGCGCGAGCGGGCCCCGGAGCCGGTGGCGCCGGCCGGGGAGGACGCGACGGTGGCGGAGAGCGAACCGGTCGCGGCGGCCGAACCAGTCGTCGCCGCACCGGCCCCGGAGGCGCGGTCCTTCCACCGGTTTGCTTCGGGCCAGACCATCACGCGCGGCGACCTGGTCTTGCGCCGCGATGTTCCGTCCGCCCGGACCCCGGCCGGCGCGCAACAGGCGGGTCTTCTGCTCACCGGTTACCGCGGGGAAGACTTCCGCGATTACGGCACCGGCCGGCGCAGCCTCCCGCCGGTCTGGCGGATCTACGTTTCGCAACCCGCCGTGCAAATGAAGTGGAACTCGGTCGCCGTGCCCCTGATCAACGCCGCGGCCGGCGCGGCCAAGCCGCTGGGGAAAAGCGCCAAGGTGGAGAAGGTGGAGCCCCAGCCGGACACGGAAGAGCCGGAGTCGCGCGCCGAAAAGAAAAAAGAGCAAGCGACGAAAAAACCGGAAAGCCCCGGAAGCAGTGATCGGGAGGACGGCGCGACGACGGGAGCAGAGGACGGTGCGACGGAGAAGAAGCGGAATTAACCACGAGCCGAGGCTTTGCGAGACAGCCCCTAGGCAACTGCGAGCATGGAGCGTGGAGCGCAGGGGGCATGGGGCCGAACAAACAATTGCGATGGGAAAGAGGGATTCTCTCACGGAGGCACGGAGAGCACGAAGGGAAGGGGACTAAAATGCAAAGGGCAGAATGCCGAATGGAAATCGGGTTAACCACGAAGCACACCAATAGACACGAATAGGAGAACCGAAGCCGGCCTTTGCCCCGGCTGCGCCGGGACGGACCGCGATGGCCGGCGGCTCTGGCAAGCGAGCTTGCCCCGCCGCCAACCAGCGCGGTCCTTGTCCGCCGTCGGCGGACTGGCCTCCATTCAGACAAGCGGAGTGCATCGAGGAACTCGATGCAGGGCGGGAAGTCTGCGGATGCGGACGCAAGCTCGCTTGCGGAAGCTGCCGCGGGCTTCCCGCCGGTCCCGCGGTTCGCGGGACCAAGCTCCGCGTTCTGCTTCCCTTTCGTGTTACTTCGTGTGGTTCGTGGTTAAACCCTCTGCGTTTTTCCCGCTGAACACTGAACACTGAAAACTGAACACTGAGCCGTCACTCGGCTCGTGTTTAAGAATTAACTTTCCCACCCGGCTTGGGCGGGCGGGGCGCTCCCCAGGCCAGCCCCGCGATGATCAGGGTGTAAAGCTGCAGGGAGGAAATCTGCAGGGGGAAATCGACCAAGGCGTGGAGCGAGATGCCGGCCAAGGCGAAGGCGCAGGCCATGGAAAGAATCTCGCCTTCGTCGGGCCGGCGTCCGCGCCGCCTCGCCCCGGCCGCCGCGACGAGCAACGCGCCGCCTGTTATGACAGTCCAGGCCGCCGCCCCCGCCCAACCGTAGTCGACGGGAGTCTGCAAGATGTCGGAATGAGCCTGCGCCCAGACACCGGCGGTTTTGCCGGCGGCCTGACGCCGCCGGTCGAAAACGGCCTCGAATGTTCCCGGACCATGACCCCACCAGCCGGACTCGGGGATGAACTCGGCGACCAGCATTTCGTAGTTCAAGGCCCGTTCCTTGTCCCAGAACCCGCTTTTCTCCCAGCGGCCGACGGTGCGGTCGAGGCCGAACGACACGGCCATCAATCCTGCCGCGGCGAGGAGTCCGAGCACGAGGGAGACCGAGGCAAGGATGCGACGGCTGCGCAAGGTGCGCAGGCGGGCGGCTGTGATCCAGGCCGCCATGCCGACGAGCAGGGTGGCGCAAACCAGGTTGGCCGCACGCGAGGTGTTGATGAACCCGCAGGCCGCGGTGGCGAAGGATGCCAGGGTCCAGAAGACGCGGCTTTTCTCCGCGCCCTCGCGGTAGAAAGCGCGCACGGCGAGCGCGACGATGAAGGGCAGGACGAGATTGATGTAAGCCCCGGCATTGGCGTGGTAGCGGAAGGTGGCGAAGAAGGTTTCTCCGGTGTAGCGGTAGGGATTCCAGAAAATGCCCGGCGCATCGGTGAATCGCTGGGCCAGACCGAGCACCATCATGCCGAGTCCGGTGCCGGCCAAAGTGACCCAGACCCGCTGGCGCCACACGCGGTTCGCCCCGAGGTCGCACGTGACCCAGAGTGCGCCGAGCAGTCCGGTCATGAGCAGGACAGACGGCCGGACGAGCGCCGCATCCCAAAACCCCGGCCATCCGGGCAACGGTTGCGGCACGCCGACAAAAAGCTGCAACTCGGGAATGAAGCGCCGGCCGGCATTCCAGACCATGAACCAGCCCTGCAGGAGGAGGAGAAGCGTGGGCACGACAACCAGCCAGGGGACGCGCGGCCATCGGCGGCGGAAGAGGAGGCCGAGGACAAACAGTGCGGTCATGGCCAGCAGGAGCCAGCGGATCACGTCGATCGTCCAGTCACGCGTCCCGCCGAAGAGCCCGGCGGAAAGGACGATCGAGGCGAGGAGCAACCAGCGGGCGGCGGTGAGGGGAAAATCCATGACG
>CAZEYV010000196.1:0-11559 GCA_964516705.1 uncultured Chthoniobacter sp. | reverse complement strand
AGTTCGGACCCGGTGTTGATCACCTCGGCCTGCATCAGCGTTGGCAGAGGAGGTGGCTCCAGCGTTTGACGCGGGCGTAGAGCAGGGCTTGGTCGCGGCGGTGGTAGACGTAGAGGAGGTTGGCCAGAATGCGGACCAGCATCTGGCGCGGGGCGGCCGGGGCGAGGTGCCAGTCCTCGAGGCGCTGGTTCTGCCGGCGGAGGATTTCCTCGCAGTCGCGGCGGGCGAGCACGCGGCCCTGATGAAACGGGTCGAAGAGCACGCTGCCGTGGCGGGCGAGGAAATGTCCGGGCAAGTTGACGCCTTCGACGGGCCAACCGGCGCGCTGGCCGACGAGCATGTAGACCAAGGTGAGGCTGACGGGAATGCCCTTGCGCGAATCAAGCACGCAGGGCAGGAGCGAGTTGCGGTCGTTGTAGTAGTCGTCGGTGTTGCCGACAAAGACCAGTTCGCCGGCGAGAAAATCGGTCATGATGTCGACCCGGTGACGGTCGCCCGAGGCGCGGCGCAGGCGGCGGGCCAGTTCGGCGCCCCACGCATCGAGGCGCTCACGGTAGGGCGCGGCCTCGAAGCCGCGGAGCAACGCGGCGGAGAGCAGCCAGCAGGCTTCCTCGAGATCGGACGCGTCGCTGAAGACCGGGCAGAGCTTTTCGAAGCGGTCGAGGGCTTCGTTTTGCACGACCTCGTGGAGGACGTCGCGGGCGTGGAGCGCGGCCAGCGGGTTGTCGCAGCCGGCGAGGTCGCGCAGGTCGTCGAGATTGGCCGGGCCGTCGGAGGCGAGTTGGTCTTTGACCAGCCGGACGGTCTGCTCGTCGTCGTCGGCGAGCAGTCGCACGAGGGCGTCTTTTTGCGGATGCATGGCTCCTATGGAGGGGAATTAAGCAGTTTACCGGTCGATGGCAAGCCGCGGCGGGGTTGGCGGCTTGTCACGGAGGCGGACCTGCGCGATGTTCACGCCTCATGAAACGGTCCGGCTGCGCGCTGCTCCTCGTCTTTCTCGCCCTCTGCGCGAGTTTGTTTTTCAACCTTGTCCTCATGGCCCTGCTCGGCACCGGCGGGGCGGAATCCATGGCCTCGCGAGGCTTCATGCCGGCGCTGCAGGAAATCACGGTCGAGGACGGCGCGGCCGGGGCCGGCAAGATCGCGGTCATTCCGGTGCAGGGCATCATCTACACCGATGACCAGACGGAGTGGGGGACGTCGATGGTGGACGACATCAAGAACGCGCTGCAGACCGCGCTGGAGGACGACAGCGTCAAAGCGGTTGTGCTGGCGGTCAATTCCCCCGGTGGCGAGGTCACGGCGTCCGACATCATTTACCACGAAGTGCTCAAGGTGCAGAAAAAGAAGCCGGTCGTGGTGGCCATGACATCCCTCGCGGCTTCCGGCGCCTATTACATCGCGTGCGCGGCCGATTGGATCGTGGCCAACGAGACGACCTTCACCGGGAGCATCGGCGTGATCATCCAGTCGCTCAATTACGAGGGACTCTTCGACAAAGTCGGGCTCGACGCGGTGGTCTTCAAGAGCGGGAAGTTCAAGGACATGCTGAGCGGGTCGCGTCCGATGACGCCCGAGGAACAGGCTTACGTCGAAAGCATGGTCATGCAGGTCTACGAGCGTTTCCTCGGCATCGTCTCGCGGGCGCGCGATCTGCCGGCCGACGGCTTGCGGGAGACCTTCGCCGACGGACGCATCATCACCGGCAAGGACGCCAAGGAGGCTGGGTTGGTCGACCAGCTCGGTTATGTCGAGGATGCTTATGACAAAGCCCGCGCCTTGGCCGACGCTCCCGACGCGGGGGTGATCCGTTACCAGTCGGGGATCAACTTCCAGCGCCTCCTGCGCCTGCTCGGGGCGGGGGCGCAATCGAAGGTGCAGGTGCAACTGGACGGCGCGCCGCGTTTCCGCCTGCAACCCGGTCAGGCTTACCTGCTGCCGGAATTTTACGCGTGGTGAGCGGGTGGCCGGCTTTCGTGGCGCTGGCGCTGCTCGTCGGGCTCACGGCGGTGAGCCTGCGCTTTTACCTGCCGCTGGCCGCGCGCGTCTTCGTGCGGGGCGAGGGGCGGGTCGGTGACGCGTGGGTCGGTGCGGTTGACGCGCTGGCCGCCGGCGTTCTCGTGGCGTGGTTCGTCCTCATGGGGCGCGATGCGTTGACCGATGAGGGCGAGCGCACGGTGGAGTTCGGGCATATTGTTTCCGGCGCGGTCATTTATGCGTCGATCGTGATTTTTCTCGTCGGCCTGCTCGTCTACCGCAACTTCCGGGTGGCAGATGTTTTCGGTCTCGGTTCGGCGGGTTTTGCGCGGGCGCTCGGACGCAGTCTGCTCTGGCTCGGGGCGGCCTATCCGCTGCTCATGCTCGTGCAGGCCATGGTCTATGGCGCGGCGGGCGGCGAGATGAGTCCGCAGGAAGTCGTCGAGTTTTTGCAGAATGCGGACACGCCGCGCGACCGCCTTGCGGTGCTCGCCATGGCCGTGGTCGTGGCGCCGGTGGCCGAAGAGATGATTTTTCGCGGCTACCTTTATCCGGTGGGGAAAAAATATTTCGGCGCCTTTGCTTCCATGGCGGCCACGAGCCTGATCTTCGCGGTTTTGCACGGACACACGGGGTCCATTCCCGCGCTTTTCACCTTGGCCATGTGCCTCGGGCTGGCCTACGAAAAATCCGGCACGCTCCTCGTGCCCATGATCATGCATGCGGTCTTCAACGCCATTTCGGTCACGGCGATTTTGTTTTTCCTGTGAAAACCTCCGGCGAAGACGCGGTGGTGGACCGCTTGCAGCGCGCGCTGCGGCGGCGCGGACGCGGGGTGGTGGCCGGAATCGGCGACGACTGCGCGGCGGTGACCGGTCCGGGCCGGGAGTTGCTCTTGCTCAAGACGGACTGCGTGGTCGAGGGACGGCATTTCACGCCGCGCGATCCGGCGGCGGCCGTCGGATGGAAGGCGGCGTGCCGCGCGGTCAGCGACATCGCGGCTTGCGGTGGCCGGCCCGCGCATGCGCTGGTCACCTGCGTGGTGCGTCCGGCGCAGACGAAGCGGTGGCTCGATGGCGTTTATCGCGGGTTGGCCAAGGCCGGACGCGAATTCGGCTTCGATGTGGTGGGCGGCGAACTGTCGCGGACGGACGGTCCGGTGGTGATTTCGGTGGCCATGACCGGCACGGTGGCGCGGCGCGACTTTGTGCGGCGCTCGGGCGGGCGTCCCGGGGATGTGCTTTTTGTCACAGGCGTGCTCGGCGGTTCGCTTTCGTCCGGTTGGCATCTGCGGTTCCGTCCGCGTTTGGAAGAAGCTCGCTGGCTGGTCACCAATTTCCGCGTGCGGGCCATGATGGATTTGAGCGACGGGTTGGCGTCGGACCTGCCGCGTCTGGCGCGGGCCGGCGGCACGGGATTCGCCGTCGATCCGGCGGTCCTGCCGCGGCGGCGCGGGGCAACGGTGATGCAGGCGCTCGGTGACGGTGAGGACTTCGAATTGCTCTTCGCGGTCGCGCCGCGGGAAGCCGACCGGCTCGAAAAGGCTTGGCGCAAGCGTTGGCCCAAGGTGCGTTTGACGCGCATCGGCCGGCTCGCATCGGCCGACACCCGCGAGGGTGTGGGTCGCGTCCGGGGCTACGATCATTTTGCGTGATGGGAGTGGAGGCCTTCATTTTCGACATCGGCAATGTGCTGGTGCGTTTCGAGGCGGGGAAGGCGGAGCGGACCTTGGCCGCGTTGGGCGTGCAGCGTCCGGATTTCACCGTGCTCGCCGCGCTCGGACGGCGTTACGAGGCGGGGGAGGTGGACCGGGTGGAATTTCTCGCCTCTTTGCGGGAGGTGCTCGGAGGCAATTTTTCCGACGACGTGCTCGCGATCGCCTGGCAGGAAATTTTCGAACTTAACGCACCGATGGGGGAGTTGGTCGAGAAGCTGCACGGACGGTATCCGCTCTACCTGCTCTCGAATACAAACTGCCTGCACCACGAGTATCTCGTGCGTGAATATCCGGTCTTCGGGAAATTCGCCGATGGCGTGTTTTCCTACCGGGCGCGGATGATGAAACCGGAGCGCGGCATTTTCGAACTGGCCATCCGGCAATTCGGGGTCAATCCGGCGGCGACGGTTTACTTGGATGACCTTCCGGCCAATGTCGAAGCGGCGCGCGGGGCCGGCTTGCGGGCCTTTGTCTACCGTCACGATGCGCACGCCGAGCTGGCGCCGACCCTGCGGGCGCAGGGCGTGCATTGCGTTTGACTTGGAACGGTGCGGATTTACCCTCGCGCCCAGTGAAAGAGACGTTCGCGCAGCTGCAGGAAATTTATCACCGTCCGTTTTTCGACCTCATCCAAGACGCCCGCCGGATGCACCAGAAGCACTGGCCCGGACGCGAGGTGCAGCTCTGCACGCTGCTCAGCATCAAGACCGGTGCGTGCAGCGAGGATTGCGGTTATTGCTCGCAGAGCGCACACCACAACACGGATCTCAAACCGCAACCGCTCATGAGCACGGAGGAAATCCTCCCCCATGCGCGCGCGGCCCGGGAAAACGGCTCGACGCGGTTCTGCATGGGTGCGGCTTGGAAAGGAGTCCGCGAGGGCGACCGGCGTTTCGAATCCGTGCTCGAGACCATCCGCGAGGTCAGCAAGCTCGGGATGGAAGTCTGTGTGACGCTCGGCCAGCTGAGCGACGCCGAGGCCAAGAAGCTCAAAGAGGCCGGGGTCACGGCTTACAACCACAACATCGACACCTCGCCGGAATACTACGCGAACATTGTCAGCACCCACACTTTCCAGGACCGTCTCAACACCATCGGCGCCGTGCAGCGCGCCGGCATGCAGGTCTGTTGCGGTGGAATTCTTGGCATGGGCGAATCGGTCGATGACCGCCTGCGCATGCTCGAGGTGCTCTGCAATTTCGACCCGCCGCCGGAAAGCGTGCCGATCAACTGTCTCGTCGCCGTCGAAGGTACGCCGCTGGAAGACGCGGCGCCGGTGGAAATTTTCGAACTTGTGCGCATGATCGCCGTCGCCCGCCTCGTGCTGCCGCTCTCGAAAATCCGTCTCTCGGCCGGACGTGCCTCGCTGAGCAAGGAAGGTCAGGCGCTGTGCCTCTTCGCCGGGGCCAATTCGATTTTCTACGGGGACAAATTGCTGACCACGCCGAACCCCGGGGAAAACGAGGATCTCGGTCTGCTCGAGACTTTGGATCTCTCCCCGCTGGCTCCTCATTCGCCGGCGGGAGTGCCGGTGGCCTGATTCACTCCGCCAGCGCCTCAAGGTGCGCCGCGACGCCGGTGGTCATGGCCTCTTTGCTGTAACCGCCTTCGAGGACGGACACGATGCGTTCGTGGCCTTGCTCGCGGGTCAACTCGCGGACCTTGCGGGTCAAATCGCCGTAGACTTTGCTCGACCAACCGAGTTGTCCGAGCGGGTCGGCCTCGTGGGCGTCGAAACCGGCCGAGATGATGACCAACTCCGGACGGAACCGGCGGAAAGCCTCCGCAAGTTGCGTGTCGAACGCCTCCAACACTGCACTCCCGCCGCTGCCTGCCGCCAACGGCACGTTGAGGGTGAATCCCTCGCCTTTACCGGTGCCGGTGTTACCCGCCGCACCGCTCGGGCCCGGGTAGAACGGATATTGGTGCGTGGAGAAAAAGAAAACCGACGGATCATCGTAGAAAATTTCCTGCGTGCCGTCGCCATGGTGCACGTCCCAGTCGATGATCATGACGCGCTCGATGCCGTGTTTCTCCTGCGTGTAGCGCGCGGCGATGGCGGCATTGCCGAAGAGGCAGAAGCCCTTGGCTCCGTCCGGCATGGCATGGTGACCAGGCGGGCGGACCGCGGCAAAGGCGTTGCGGGCGCGTCCGGTCATGACCGCATCGACCGCGGTGAGAGTTGCGCCAACGGCGCGCACGGCGGCGTCATAAGATCGCCGCGAGATCGGGTTGTCTGAGCTTCCGCCTGTGAATTCCTTCCCGTTCTCGCACGCGGAACGCAGCGAGGTGATGTAATCCGGATCATGGACCTTGGCGATCCACGGCCGTGGATCGATCTCCGGATCCGGCGCCATGCGGGTCAGTGTTTCCCCCAAGGGCGCAGTATCCAGATGCGCGGTGAGCCAACGGAGTCGATCGGCGCTCTCCGGAAAACCCGGTCCCGTGTCGTGCTCGAGAAAAAGCGGATCGTAAACAAACACCGTATTGGTCGGGTTCACCGGAGCAGCCATGGCGCCGTGCATGGTCTGCGCCGCAGCCCAGGCAACCAACGCAAAAAGACAGGGTGTCCTCACGGCCTCGGGTTGGCACGGACGTTCGTATCGGGCCTGAGCCGCCACCATCCGGCAAGGACGCTGCCGAGCACCGAGTGGCAGACGCTCGAGAGCGCGGACGGCACGGCGGTGAGGGGGTTCGCCGCGAAATGGGTGCGGGCCAGCACGGCGCCGAGTCCGGAATTTTGCATACCGACCTCGATGGATACCGTGCGGGCGGTGGTGCGGTCGAAGCCGCTCGCCCGGGTGAGCGCATAGCCCAGAGCAAAGCCGCCGGCGTGCAGGAGAAAAACGGCGAGGAGCAATTGCGGGCCGTGGGTCAGGATGTCCTGCGCGTTCTGGCCGACGATGCTGCCCACGATCATGCTGATCAGCAGGACCGAAACAAGCGGGCCGGCGGGCAGCACGAATTGCGCGACTTTCGGCGCCTTGTGGTGGAGGAGCAATCCGAGCAGCACGGGCGCGAGCACAACCTGGGCCGTGGTCAGGAACATTCCGGTGGCATCGACCGGCACGTAGGCGCCGGCCAGTTTTTCGGTGAGCAGCGGGGTAAGGGCGACGGCGGCGAGTGTGGAGCAGGTGGTCATGACCACAGACAGTGCCACGTTGGCCCGGGCGAGGAAGGCGACGACGTTGGAGGCGGTGCCGCCGGGGCAGCAGGCCACGAGGATCAGGCCCACCGCGAAGTCGGCCGGGAGGGCCAGGAGCTTGGCCACCGCCCAGCCGAGCAGCGGCATGATGGTGTATTGCGCGGCGAAACCCAACCCGACCGCGCGGGGCATGCGGGTGACCGCAGAAAAGTCCCGCACGTCGAGGGTCAGACCCATGCCCAGCATGACCACCGCCAGACCCCAGACGATCCACGGTCCGCTGAACCAGGTGAAAAGCGGGGGGTACCACAGGGCCAGCAGGGTGGCGGCCAGGACCCAGGCGGGGAACCAGTTGGCGGCGGCGGCGAGCAGGCGGTGCATGGGCTGGGGCATGACGCCGTCTTCCGGTCCGGTTTGACAATGAAAAACGGCACGGTTTACTGCTGGGGTCAGACCCTATGAACCTGACCTACTACGGACATTCCTGCTTCGGCGTCCATGTTGACGGCGCCCATCTGCTCTTCGATCCCTTCATCTCCGCCAATCCGCAAGCCGCCGCGGTCGACATCGACAAAATCCCCGCCGACTACATCCTCGTCTCGCACGGGCACTTCGACCATGTCGATGATGTGGCCCGCATCGCCGAACGCACGGGGGCCACGCTTGTTTCCAATTTCGAGATCGTCCAATGGTTCGCCAAGCACGGTGTGGAAAAAGCCCACGGCATGAATCTCGGGGGCGCCTGGGAGTTTCCTTTCGGCCGTGTCAAAATGACCGCGGCCACGCATTCGAGCAGCATGCCCGACGGCAGTTACGGCGGGAATCCGGCCGGTTTCCTCGTCGAAACCAAGCAGGGGCATTTTTACTATTCCGGTGACACCGCCCTGACCCGCAACATGAAGCTCATCGGGGACAGCGCCTCGTTGAAGTTCGCCGTGCTCTGCATCGGGGACAATTTCACCATGGGTCCGGAGGACGCCGCCCGGGCCGCCACCTTCCTCGAGGTCAAAGACGTGATCGGTGTCCACTATGACACCTTCCCGCCCATCGAGATCGACAAGAAGGAGGCGGTGCGTGAATTCGCCGCGCGCGGTCTCAACCTGCACCTCCTGCCGATCGGGGGATCGAAGGATTTTTGATTTTACTCCTCGAGGATCCCGTCAGCGGCCAACGATCCGCGGGAGGCGCGGAAGACCTCCCGGCTGACCGGATAACTGGCGGCGCGGTTGAGACGCAGCAGTTCCGCGGCCTCGTTCGGCGGAATGGTGCCGCCGGCCCGTGGATAGAGCGCGATGTTATTGCGGTCGGGGATGATGACATGGAAACCGGGTCCGAGGAGCGGTTCGAAGCGGTCGTAAAAGGCGGCGGTGAGAGCCAGCGCCGGCAAGAGCGGGTCGCCGCCCTTGATGAGGATCCGGTCGATGACGCGGTGGCGGTCGCGCCGGATCTGCACATCGGCCGCGCGCAACCAGGCATCGCCCTGGTCTGCGGCCAGCGCGACCGCCTTCCGCCACGCGGCTTTCGTCGTGGCGTATTCGAATTCGTCGTAACTCCGGTGCCGCGCCGCGGCGACGATGGCGGTCTGCGATCCGCGGATGTTCTCATGCTGCGCAGGGCGCTCGTAGGACGGGACGACGGTCAGCCTCCACCCCGGGTCCGTCGTCTCGCCTGCCCGCACCACAGAGGCAACGAAGATCAGCGCGCAAAAAGCGCGCTTGCCGTAACAGCGTGGTCTGGTAGCGGTCATCGTCGATGATTACGTATTTGGATGGCGTGCTGCGCGAGGTCCTGCCCACGCAGGTGGTGGTTGAGGTGCACGGGGTAGGCTACGAGGTTTTGATCCCGCTCTCCAGCTACGATCGTCTGCCGCCGCCCGGACAACCGGTGCGGCTGCTGACCCACTTGCAGGTGCGGGAGGACGCCCATATTTTGTTCGGCTTTGCCTCGACGGAGGAGCGGGATCTTTTCCGTCTTTTGCTTACCCGGGTCAGCGGGGTCGGACCCAAGTTGGCCCTCGCCGTGCTCAGCGGCATGGACGTGATGCGCTTCAAGGCCGCGGTGGTCGATTCGGATATCGCCTCGATCGCCAAGATCAGCGGGTTGGGCAAAAAGACGGCCGAGCGGATCGTGCTCGAGTTGAAAGACAAGCTCGGGGTGGCCGCGGCGTGGGAAGCGGCCAGCGCGGACAAAGCGCCTTCGCCCGAAGCGCGCGCAGCCAATGATGCGGTGCTCGCTCTCATCGCGCTCGGTTACAAGCAGGTCGATGCGGCCAAGTCGGTGCGCGAGGTGGCGTTGAAGAACAAGGAAGCGGGGACCGAGGAGCTGGTGCGCTTGGCGCTCAAGGGGTTGGTGTGATGTTGGGAAGAATGTGTTCCCGGGGAACCGTCGGCGGGGGCGCCGACGCTACAAGATGTAGCGGCGCCGTCCCCGGCGCCGGTCGTTCCGCCGCCACGGCATCATGACCACGGATTCCGAGCGCCTTGCCCGTGTGGCACGCATCCGCGCGGCTCTGCCGCCGGGCGGGCTTTTTGCCGGCAAGGAATGGCGGGGATCGCCCGAGCCGTTCCTGCTGCCGGCGGGAATGGACGAGGAATTGGAAAAACTCGGCTTCCGGCTGCGCAAGTTCACCGAGGCCTGCAACTTGCTCTACCGGCTCAGTGTCTCGGGCAAACAGCCGGCTTGGATCGCGGAGTTGCTCGATCGTGGCAAGCCGCGCGAGTTGATCGAGTTGGCGCGCTCGAAGGCTTTGGCTGATGCCGTGCCGAAGGTGATCCGTCCGGATGTCATCCTGACCAACGAGGGGTTTGCCCTTGCCGAGTTGGACAATGTGCCGGGCGGGATCGGTCTGACCGCATGGCTGAACGAAGTTTATGCGGGCGAGGGATTCGACGTTGTCGGTGGCCAGGGGATGGAGGAGGGGTTTCGCGCGGTGGTGGACGCCGGCGACATTGTCATGTCCGTCGAGGCCGCGGACTACCGTCCGGAAATGGAGTGGATGGCCGCGCGCATCGGGGCTCGCGTGGTCAACGCGGAGACAGTGCCGCAAGATTTGCGCGCGAACCTTTACCGCTTTTTCGAATTGTTCGATTTGCCGAACATTCCCGACTCGATGGAGCTTTTGCGCGGGGTGGCCGATGCAAAACATCGCATGACCCCGCCGGCCAAGCCGTGGGTCGAGGAAAAGTTATGGTTCGCGTTGTTTTGGCTGCGTCCGTTGTCCGACTTCTGGCGGCGGGAAATCGGCGAGCGCCATTTCCTGGCCCTGCAAAAAGTGATTCCGCGCACGTGGCTGATGGATCCGCAACCGCTGCCGCCCACCGGCGTTTACCCGGGCTTGGATATCCAGAGCTGGGACGAATTGAAAAAGTTCAGCCAGCGCGAGCGTGAGCTGGTCATCAAGATCAGCGGTTTTTCCGAGTTAGCCTGGGGATCGCGGAGTGTGAAGGTCGGACAGGATTTGTCCCACGAGGACTGGGCGCGGGCGATCGACGAGGCGTTGGACGATTGGGATCGTCGGCCGTGGATTCTGCAAAAGTTCCATCACGCGCGGGTGGTGGAGATGGAGTATCTGGGCACCGACGGTCCTAGACCGTCGCTACAAACGATGAAGGGGCGGGTGCGGCTATGTCCTTACTATTTTTGCGGCGAGCGGGAGACGAAGTTGGGAGGCGTGCTGGCCACGATTTGTCCGTCGGACAAAAAACTGCTGCACGGGATGCGCGATGCGATCCTGGCGCCGGTGGTGGTGTCTGGCTGTTGATTCGGTTTTCAGGGGATCCAACCGGGCAACGCCGCAGCCTGCTTGATCCAAACGGCCAATTGCTTTTCGTCGAAACCGTCGATCTCGTAGATGTCGACCCAGCGGGCCTCGCCGCTTTTCGCTGTGCCGCCGGGTGGCATGGGCTTTAGCGCGCGGCCTTGGAAAAAGGTGACTTTGACGTATTTGGTCAGGCAGTGTGTTGAGAGAAACCAGCCTTGTCCGGACCGACCGTAGAACGGGGAGTTCCAGCGGAGAGCTTCTTGCACGTCCGGGACGGCGCGGGTGATGAGCGCATCGAGTTGCGCGCCGATGTCGCGTTTCCATCCCGGCATGGCCGCGATGTAGGCCTGCACCGGCGCATCGCCGTCGACTTTGGGGATCTGCGGGTTGCCGCCGGAAAGGAGCTTGGGTTTGTTTTTCATTTTGGCATCAGGGTCTGGGAAGGCCTGTTGCGATCCCCTGACACAAGGTCAGGGGCACCGCTGCTACCGCGGGGTGAGGATACGGACGAGGAGTTGCTGCAAAATGAGCGCGGGGTCGGAACCGGTGGACATGATCGAGGTGGTGGCTTCCGCGCAGGCGATGGTGGCTTCCACGAGTTCGCGGGCTTTGAAGCGTTTGGCTTCCTGGGCGGACATGTAGAAACCATACGCGTTGAGCGTGCCGTCTTTTTTGCGCGGGAGAATTTCTTTGGCCTCCTCGGGAAGTTGTTCGAGCGCGGATTGGAACGCGGGGTAGCTCGGGGGGACACGGAGTCCGTATTCCTCGATGAGCACGGCGGCGGCGGTCATGCGCTGGATGGTCGGCATGATGGCGGCGTAGAGGAGGCCAACGGGATCTTCGCCTTGGGCGAGAAGTTTTTGCAGGCAATTGCTGGCCGATCTGAGATTGCGGCGGGCCAGGCAGTTGCCGAGTTCGAAGATGATGCCGCGACGGGTTTCGGGGACGAGGAGGGCGATG
>CAZEYV010000195.1:0-4921 GCA_964516705.1 uncultured Chthoniobacter sp. | reverse complement strand
CGCGGGTTCACTTCGAGGACATAAACCGTTTCATCCTTCACCGCGAACTGCACGTTCATCAGCCCGCGCACGCCCAATTCCTTGGCCATGGCCTTCGCCGCGGACCGCAACTCCGCCAGAACTTTGTCCGAAAGGGAGAAACTGGGAATGACGCAGGCACTGTCGCCGCTGTGCACGCCCGCTTCCTCGATGTGTTCCATGACGCCGCCGATCACCGTGTCCGTGCCGTCGCTCAGGCAGTCGACATCGACTTCGGTGGCGTCTTCGAGGAAGCGGTCGACCAGGACCGGCCGGTCCGGACTGGCCTGGACTGCGGTGCGGATGTATCGGCGCAGATCCTCGGGGGTGTAGACGATCTCCATCGCGCGTCCGCCCAAGACGAAGGAGGGGCGGACCAGCACCGGATAGCCGACCTTTCCGGCGACCGCGAGCGCCTCGTCCTCGTTGGTCGCGGTGCCGCCCTGGGTGGCGTTGAGTCCGAGGCGCGCGAGCATGGCGGCGAAGTGTTTGCGGTCCTCCGCCATTTCGATGCTGGCCGGCGAGGTGCCGATGATGGTGACCCCGTTGGCCTCCAGCGCGGCGGCCAGGTTGAGCGGGGTTTGTCCCCCGAATTGCACGATGGCCGAATCGCACTTCTCGCGCTCGTAAATGTTGAGCACGTCCTCGAGGGTCAACGGCTCGAAGTAAAGTTTGTCGCTCGTGTCGTAATCCGTGGAGACCGTTTCGGGGTTGGAGTTGACCATCACGGTCTCCCACCCCAACTCGCGGAAAGCGAAGGCGGCATGGACGCAGCAGTAGTCGAACTCGATCCCCTGGCCGATCCGGTTGGGTCCGCCGCCGAGGATCATGACCCGCTTCTTGGTGTTCGGCCGCGTCTCGTCCTCCTCGCCGTAGGTCGAATAGAAATACGGCGTGTAAGCTTCGAATTCCGCGGCACACGTGTCGACCAACCGGTAGGTCGGTTCCACGCCCGCTTTTTTGCGGGCCGCGCGGACCTCCGCCTCCGTCGCATGCGTGAGGTGCGCGATCTGGCGGTCGGAAAACCCGTGCCGCTTCATCCGCCGCCAGGGCACCGAGGTCAGATCCGGCGGACACCCCTGCTCCTCGGCGGTGATTTTGGCCAGCCCGCGCAGGAACCACGGGTCGATCCCGGTCAGTGCGTGGACACGCTCGGTGCTCCAGCCCGCGAGCAGGGCGTGCCGCAGGCTGAAAATGCGGTCGGCCGTGGGGATGCGGATCCTTTGCTCGAGCTCGGCTTCGTCGAGGCTGCCGTCCGGCCGCAACGGCGGGGCGTCCTTGCCGTCGGCCCCGAACCCCGCCCGCCCCGTCTCGAGCGAACGGAGCGCCTTCTGCATGGCTTCCTTGAAAGTGCGTCCGATGGCCATGGCCTCGCCCACGCTTTTCATTTGCGTGGTCAGCACAGGATCGGCCTGCGGGAATTTTTCGAAGGTGAAACGCGGCACTTTGACCACGCAGTAGTCGATGGTCGGCTCGAAGCTGGCGGGCGTCTCGCGCGTGATGTCATTGCGCAACTCGTCGAGCGTGTAGCCGACGGCCAGCTTGGCCGCGATCTTGGCGATGGGAAAGCCGGTGGCTTTGGAAGCCAGCGCCGAGGACCGCGAAACGCGCGGGTTCATCTCGATGACCACCATGCGTCCGGTCCGCGGACAGACCGCAAACTGGATGTTCGACCCTCCGGTCTCCACCCCGATGGCGCGGATCACCGCGAACGACGCGTCACGCATCGCCTGGTATTCCCTGTCGGTCAGCGTCTGGATCGGCGCCACCGTGATCGAGTCGCCGGTATGCACGCCCATCGGGTCGAAATTCTCGATCGAGCAGATGACCACGCAATTGTCGGCACGGTCGCGCATCACCTCGATCTCGAATTCCTTCCAGCCGAGCAACGACTCCTCGACCAGCACTTCGCTGACCGGTGACATGTCCAGGCCCCGCGTGACGATTTCCTCGAACTCTTCCTTGTTGTAGGCGATGCCGCCGCCGCTGCCGCCCAGGGTGTAGGCCGGACGGATAATGATCGGGTAGCGGCCGATCTCCGCCGCCACCGCGCGCGCCTCCTCGAGGGTGTGCGCCACCCCGGACTGCGCCACGTCGAGACCGATCTTGAGCATGGTCTCCTTGAAAATGAGCCGGTCCTCGCCCCGCTCGATGGCGTCTGCTTTCGCGCCGATCAACTTCGTCCCCAAGCGCTCGAGCGCCCCGGTGCGGTGCAAAGTCATGGCGGCATTGAGCGCCGTCTGGCCGCCGAGGGTCGGCAGGACGGCGTCCGGCTTCTCCCGTTCGATGATCTTTTCGATGACCTCGGGAGTGATCGGCTCGATGTAGGTGCGGTCGGCGAACTCCGGATCGGTCATGATGGTGGCCGGGTTGGAGTTGACCAGCACCACCTTGTATCCTTCCTCCCGCAACGCCTTGCAGGCCTGCACTCCCGAGTAATCGAACTCGCAACCTTGGCCGATGACAATGGGTCCGGAACCGATGATGAGAATCTTCTCGAGCGAGGTGTCTTTGGGCATGGCGGCGTCGGCTGTCCTGTTTAGCTGTCCGCCGACTCCAGTGCAATGCGCCCTTTGCGGCGGCACTTGGAACTTGCCGCCGGGCACCGGCTCCGCGAAAATAACGCACGATGACCGAACTGGAGATCTACGCGGCCGGGGTGCGCGCGCCGGACAAGCTCATGGGACTTGATCTCGAGTTGGGCGCCATTCCCGGCTTGCACTACAAGGTCGACACGCTGCACGACATCATCTTCCTCGAGTCGGAGGATGCTGACCTCTCGCTCGAGGCCATCCGCAGCATCTTCAACAAGCTCGACCTCACCGCGCGTTTCGTCGGGCCGGCCCACTCGCTGGCCCCGTCCCAGTCGGCCACCCAGCTGATCCGCCCCTGACCGGGGCCCTCCGCCATGGCTTTGGCCCGCTACGTCGGCGAAATTCTGCTCTCGTTCACGCGCTACCTCGGGGACCTCTCCCTGCTGGCCGTGGAGACGATCCGCGGCGTCTTCCAGGGCAAAATGCACTGGCGGCTGGTCACGCGGCAAATTTACGAAATCGGCTACCGCTCGCAGCTGGTCGTCCTCATCACCGGCGCCTTCACCGGCGCGGTCTTCGCCACCCAGACCTTCTTCCAATTCAGCCGGCTGCAAATGGACACCGCCGTGGGCCCCGTGGTCAGCGTTTCCATGTTCCGCGAGCTGGGCCCCGTGCTCTGCGGTTTGATGGTCGCCGGACGTGTCGGCGCCTCGATGTCGGCCGAGCTGGGCACCATGAAGGTGACCGAGCAGATCGACGCCTTGCGCGCCCTCGCCGTCCATCCGATCGACTACCTCGTCGTCCCGCGCTTCCTCGCCATGCTGGTCTCCATGCCCCTGCTGGTCGCGGAGTGCATCGGCATTGGTATTTTTGCCGCCTACCTGCTCACCACCAGAGTGCTCGGTGTCTCGGAGGCCTACTACCTCCACAACATGCTCTATTTCACCGGAGGCCGCGACGTGGCCATGGGACTGATCAAGGGCATGGTCTTCGGGGTGGTCATCGTGTTCGTCAGTTGCCACCAGGGCCTCAACGCCCGCGAGGGCGCGGTGGGCGTCGGGCGCGCCACGACCGAAGCCGTGGTCATCGGGTCGCTCTTCATCCTCGTGGTCAATTTTTTCCTGACCATGACCCTCAACATCTTCTTCCCGGCCGGCAAATGACCGAACACGCCAGACCGCGCGAGGTCATCGCCGTCGACAACCTCGTGCAAACCCTCGGCGGGCAGGAAATCCTCCGCGGTTTCAGTCTGAAGGTTTACCAGGGAGAGACCCTCGTCCTGCTCGGACGCAGCGGCGGCGGCAAAAGCGTTTTTTTGCGCCACCTTATCGGCCTCATGCCACCGGTCGGCGGCACGATCACGGTGGACGGTGTGAATATCACCGACTTGAAAGAGCGCGACCTCGCCAAAGTCCGCCGCTGCATGGGCATGCTGTTCCAGAACGGCGCGCTTTTCGATTCGATGACCGTGGCCGACAACGTCGCCTTTCCCCTGCGCGAGCGCGGCGAGACCGATGAAGACCTCATCACGCGGAAAGTGGAAGAGTCCCTGCGCATGGTCAACCTGCACGGACAGCAGCAAAAGATGCCGGTCAACCTGAGCGGCGGCATGCGCAAGCGCGTGGCCCTGGCCCGCGCCCTGATCAACGAGCCGCGGTGCATGCTTTACGACGAACCCACCGCCGGACTCGACCCTATCGTGGCCGACAGCATCGACGTCCTCATCCGCCGCCTGCAGCGCCGGCTCGGTGTCACCTCGATCGTGGTGACCCACGACATGAAAAGCGCTTTCGCCATCGCCGACCATGTGGCCCTGCTCCACGAGGGACGGTGCTACTTTTACGGCACCTGCGATCAATTGCGCGCCTCGACGGATCCCGTGATTCGTGATTTCGTGGAGGGAAGGTCCCACGAGGAACCCTGAACCATGTATAACCGCGATCCCCGCATCGAAACCCGCGTCGGCCTCTTCGTCCTCCTGGGCCTGGCCGTGGTGGCGTTCCTCGTCGTCTACTTCGGCCGCCTCGGACAGGGCTTGCAGAAGTTTTACGATGTCCAGGTCGATTTCCCCAACGCCAGCGGGTTGCTCGCCGGGGCGGACGTCCTTCTCGGCGGGGCCCAGATCGGCTACGTGGCCGAGAATCCCCGCGTCCTGCCCGCCATGCAGGGTGTCGCCGTCCCCTTGAAAATCCGCGAGGAGGTCATCCTCCCCGAGGCTTCGAAATTCATCATCGGCAGCTCGGGACTGCTCGGCAACCGCTTCGTCGATGTGATCGTCGATCCCAAGGCCGACCTGCAAAAGCGTCTCGAACCGGGCTCGGTTGTCCAAGGCCTGCGCGAAACCGGTTTCGAGGACCTTACCCGGGACG
>CAZEYV010000194.1:0-7480 GCA_964516705.1 uncultured Chthoniobacter sp. | reverse complement strand
GCTGCATTACGTTCTCGGATCCTCCACCAACGCCGCCGCCACCTTCCAGATCGTTAACAACTCCGCCAATCCTCTCACGTTCGGCGAGGCCACGCGGATCGTGCGCGGCAACACCTCCGCCAACCACACCGTGCAGTTCGCGGGTTCCGGAAAACACCGGATCCTCGGCACGGTCGCCTCGATGGGGAGCGGGGGCACGGTGGCCAAGCAGGGAACGGGCACCTTGGAATTGGCCGGCACGATGGAGCACACCGGCAATATCGACATCACCGCCGGGACCGTCGAATTCCGCACCGCCGCCGCTCTCGGCGACACCGGCAACCGCATCCAGATCGGCCAGACGACGACCGCTTCGCCGGTGTTGCGTTACACGGGCGCCGTGGATACCGCTATTTCGCGACCCGTGCAGGTCGGCAACGGTGCTGCCGCGACCCACACCTCGGGTGCGGTGATCGAAAATGACGGCGCCGGACGGCTGGTTTTCGCCGCCGCCGGCTTCAACCTTCCCGACGCCACCGCCACCGCGCCCCGCATCTTGACGCTCGGCGGGACGAATGCCACGAACAACGAGATCGCCGGCGCGATCACCGACAATTCGGCCCTCGGCGGCCAACTCTCGCTGGTCAAGACCGGAACCGGCCGGTGGGTGCTGTCCGCGACGAGCACCTACACCGGGGACACCACCGTGCAGGCGGGCACCTTGGTGCTGGCCGCGCGGCTCACCGCTAGCCGTGTCATAGTCCAGAGCGGAGCCACGTTGAACCTGGCCGGTCGGGGCATCATTCACGACCTGGCCGAATTGCAGCTGGCGTCGGGTGCTTCGCTGCAAATGGATTTCACCGGCACGGCCCTCGTGCGGCGCCTCTCGCTCGATGGCGGAGCCACCTGGCTGCCGGAGGGAACCTACGGTGCCGCCGCGCTGCAGGCCCTCGGCACGGGCTCTTATAGCGGCACCGGATCGGTGAAGGTCCAGGCGGTGCCCGACGCCGGCGGACCCAATGTCATCGTCATCCTCGTCGACGACATGGGGTGGTCGGACAGCGCGCCTTACGGGTCGACCTATTATGATACCCCGAACCTCACCCGTCTGGCCGCGCAAGGCATGCGTTTCACCTCGGGCTATGTCACGCCGCTGTGCTCGCCCACACGGGCCAGCATCCTGACCGGCCAGCATCCGGCGCGGCACCGGCTGACCACGGCCATCGGCGGCGGCAGTGTGCCGGAACCGCAGGTCCTGCCGCCGGATCCGGGCCGTTATTGCGGCGACGTGCAGAGCCGCGACCGGCTGCCGCTCGGGGTCACCACCCTGGCCGAAGTGCTGCGCTTCGGCGGTTACCGCACCGCGCACATCGGCAAATGGCACTTGGCGCCGCGGGGCGACAAGGAACCGGCGTATCTCGCCGGCAGCCGCGGGTTCGACTTTGTCATCGGCGGGAATGCCGGGAGCGGACCGCCGTCGTATTATTCGCCTTACACAAACGGTTCGAACTTCATTCCCAACCTCTCCGCCGGCCCGGCGGGCGAACATCTCGACGCGCGTTTGGCGAACGAGGCCATCGGTTGGATGGAATCGGTCAAAGCCACCGGCCAGCCGTTTTTCCTCAACTTCTGGCCCTACGCGGTGCACACGCCGATCACCGCGCGCACCGACCTGCTGGCCAAATACCAAGGCCGCCCGGACCCGCGCGGGCTGAGTTGCCCGGAGATGGGGACGATGATCGAAAGCATGGACCAGAGCGTGGGGATGCTGCTCGACTGGCTGGACCGGCCCGAAAACGCCGCCGTGAAAGCCAACACCCTGATCGTGCTGCTCTCCGACAACGGGGGCGTCATCCAAACCGTGGCCATGGAAAACGGCACGCAAAAGCAGCCGACGTCCAACCGCCCGCTGCGCGGCGGCAAGGCCAGCACCTTCGAGGGGGGTCTGCGCGTGCCGTGGATCGTCAGTTGGCCCGGCCACGTCGCCCCCGGTTCGCTCTGCCACACCCCGGTTTCGTCCGAGGACATTTTTCCGACGATCCTCGAGGCCGCCGAAGTCGCCCTGCCGGAAGGCCATGTGCTCGACGGGCAAAGCTTTTTGCCGTTGCTTGAGGGCGGGACGGTTGCCGTCCGCCCGGTCTTCGCGCACTTCCCGCATATTTTCGGCATCCTCTGCGCGCCGTCCACTTCGGTGCGCCTCGGCGACTACAAGTTGTTGCGGTATTACTGGGCGGGTCCGGACGCCGCGACCCATCACCATGAGCTCTACGACCTGAGCCGCGATCCGTTCGAGGCGGTGGACATCGCGGCGTTTTTCCCGGCCAAGGTGGCCGAACTTTCCGCCCTGCTCGACGGCTTCCTAGCGGAAACCGGGGCGCAGATCCCGCAGCGCAACCCGGACTTCACGGGAAATCCTCGCACCCTGCGCAGCAGCACCCCGGCCGTCGCCCCGCTCCGGCCGCTCTCGATCCAACTCGCCCAACCGGTCCTCGCGCCCGCCACCGCCACCGGAGAGCAAGAAATCCGACTCCTCGACCAGAACGGCAAACCGGTGGATACCGCGGGCATTGTCGTCGGGGGAGGCGACTGGGTTTCGGTGACCAATGACGGCAAACGGATCGTCCTGTCTTGGGATGCGTCCGCCGCCGCCGGACCGGCCACGGTCGCGCTCGGCTGGAGCGGCGGCCTGCGGGTGCATGAACTCAACGATTGGACCTTCGAACCCGTCGTGCTCACCGTTGATCCGCCTACGCTGTCGGGCTTTGCCGGCTGGCTGCAGCAATACGGCTTGAGCGGCGAGGCGGCAGCCCCGGACGCCGCGCCGGCCGGTGACGGCATCGCCAATCTTTTCAAATACGCCTTCAATCTCGACCCGACGCGGCACGAGGGGACCGGCCGGTATCCCGGCGAATACCGCGGGCTGCCTTTCCTGGAGACGGCCACCAGCGATTTCTTGGAGATGATTTACTACCGCGACCCCGCCAAAACCGGCGTGAGTCTCGCGCCCGAGTGGCGCGAGGAATTGAACGGCCCTGCGGATTGGTCCGAGGTGACCGACCGCGTGATCATCGGCACGCAGAACGGCATCGAACAATGGCGCGCCCGCATCCCGATGGACCGGGACAAAAGCTTCCTGCGGATGAGGGTCGAGGTGGAATGAGGCCGGTTCGCGGTGGCGCCCGATCGTGCCTCTCCGGGCCCGTGGCCTTCCTGCTGCTTTGCTTTCTTTGGTCCGGAGGCCCCGGCGCATTCGGTAAAGAGACCGGGACGCGTTTCCCCGGCGTGCAGGTCGCGGCGGATGGTCCGCATGCGGGGAAATTGGTTTTTCTCGATGATGACGGGAAAGTTGCCCCGCTGCGCGCCTTCGGCGTGAATTATTATGACGCGTTCACGCGGTATAACAGCAAGGCGACCGACCGGTCCTTCGTCGAGGGCTTCGCCTATCTGCAGGCGCAAAACATTCCCGTCGCCCGCATTCTCCTGGCGCCTTACTGGCCGAAGGAGTGGCAGCTTTATTTTTCCGACCAGCAAGAATATTTCCGCCGATTGGATGCGGTCGTGGCCGAGGCGGAAGGGCGCGGGGTGGGGATCATCGCCACGCTGTTCTGGGCCGTCGGCGCGCTGGGCGAGGTGGTCGAGCAGGCGGTCCAGGCGGGCGTCATCACGCCGGGGATGGACTTCAAGCCGAACCAACCGCGCCATGAGGACCGCGATGGCAATCCCACCTACGCCGAATATTCCACGGATCTCGGGCGCCCCGACTCGGGCACGCTGGCTTTTGTGCGGCATTACACGCGGCAGGTGATCGAGCGCTACCGCTCATCGCCCGCCATCTGGGGCTGGGAGTTCGCCAACGAACTGAACCTCGGGGTGGACCATCCCAACTTCGAGGCCATGCGCACGCGCCCGGGCGGGGCGGCGCACCAGGGGATGCATCTTCCCTCCACGAGCACGGACCTCGAGGCGTTGCCGGCGTGGAGCGGCCCGGATGATCTGACCCGGGCGCAAGCCAGGGTCGCCAAGGAAGTCTTCGCCGAAACCGTGCGCTCGATCGACCCGCACCGGTTCATCATGAGCGGGGATTCGAGGCCGCGTGCGTCCGCTTACCACAATTGGAAGGAGCACAGTTGGAAGCCCGACAACCGCGGGCAAAACCTGCGCGTCATGGAAGAGGACAATCCGGCGCCGATGGACACGGTGACCATCCATCTTTATCCCGGCAGTCCGGGCCGGCCCGCGGACACGTATTTCCCCGGTGACCAACCGCTCGTGCTGGAGTGGCAAACGGGGCCATACCGCGAATTGCTGGAGTACTATCTCGCCGGCGCCCGGGCGCTGGGGCGTCCGTTGATCCTCGGCGAATTCGGCGCGCAGGGCGATGGCACCACGAAGGACGAGAGGGAGACCTTCCACCGCTTCATGCAGGCGATCATCGATACGGGGGTGCCCTTGAGCCTGGTGTGGACCTTCGACACGCGAAACGGCGGCGCCGAATTCCGCCGGGAGTGGTCCATCCATACCGGATCGGCGCCGGACTGGCCGGCCACGCCCAAACTTTACCAGATCACCAACGATGATCCCGACTTGTGGGATCTGGTCCAAGCCAACGCGGAGCACGGAGGCTATCCGGGGAAAAAGTAAGCCGCGATACCACAAGCGGTCCTTTCACCGCAGCAGACGCTGGCGCAGGTTGTTGTCGATGGCCGGCGTGGTCTGGATAAACGTGATGGCCGCGGCGAGGTCGTGATTTTTCCATTCGCGCATGACCAGCGAGATATTGTGGTCGCGCCGGCCGCGGTCGACGATGCCGGTGACCCATTGGGCGGCGGTGGCGGGATCATTGCGCATCCACACGCGGGTGGCGCCTTCGACGGCGGCATCGCGCATCGATGAGTCGGACAAGCCGCCGAGCCATGCGACCAGACCGTCGGGATCGACCTTGGCCCACGACTCGGCCACGGAGGTGATGGATTTGGCCCGCACTGCGGGGTTCGGAAGTTCGCCGGCCCAGCGGGCCGTCTCCTTCGGCTCGAAAGCGGTCCAGGCGGCCATGACTTGGTTCATCAATCGCTCGGTCTCCGACGAGGGCGGTTGGTTGGCCAGCCACAGGGCGGCTTCGCGCGGGTTGGTCTGCGTGTAGGTGCGCAAAGCCGTTTCGAGGAAAAGATTCCGGTCGGGGCGGTGGGAGATCATCGAGGAATTGGCGAGGGCCGAGAGCGGATCGCGTTTGGCCCACTCGCCGGCGATGAAGCGGATGCCCTGCTCGCGGAACGAGACCGAAGGCTGGTTGAGCAACCACGGCAACGCCGCTCCCGGATTATTCGAGCCGGTCCGGGTCCACTGCGCGCGCATGATCGTTTGGAAGGCGGTTCCTTGGATCGGCGCGGGCAGCGATCCCATCCAGCCCAGCGCACCTTCGAAATTGAGGTTGGCGTAATGCTTGGCCACAACGGCGGCCGCCGTCGATTGGGCCGTGCCGATCGGTAGCCGGGCCACCAGTTCTCCGGCGCCGCGCGGATCCCGCGCCGACCATGTTTCGAATACTTCCCGCAGGGCGGAATCGCGCACCAAGGGCGAGGCCAGCGAGGCGGCCCAAGTTGCGGCAGCCTCCGGATCGCGCCGCGCGTAGCCGCGCACGGCTTTGCGCAAAAATGTTTCATCGCCGCGGTTGGCGAACACGTCCGCGGCCCAAGCGGAAGCGCCGGCGGGGTCCAGCTCGATCCACTCGTCGAACAACTCGCTTTCCTTTTGCTTGTTCTGTTTGCCGGGGGGCGCTTTGCGAATTTCGTTGAGTTGTTTGACCAAGGCCGCCACGGCTTTCGGAGGGCCGGGCTTTTTGGCCGGCGCTGCCGCGGGTTTTTTCTTCGCTGTGGCCGGCGCCTTTTTGGCGTCTTTGGCATTCTTCTCTTGCTCCTTGTCGAGAGCGGCGATGCTGACGATGGGGGCGGAGTCGATGGGCGGCGTGTCTTCCGCACCTTCGCCGCCCGCGTTCGCGGAGTCGGTGGCTGTCCGCGTCATGCTGGCCAGTCCGAAGCCGGCCCCCACGGCGGCCATGACCCAAAGAATCAAAGTGAGGAGCGAATATTTCACGTGGCAAAGCGCGGCGTGGCGCGGAACGTGTTCCAGTCTGACATGTTGGCGTCAGGCTTCGCGACCATGATTCAAATATTGCCCCACAATGGCCGGGATGGCGCGGACATTTGCGCCAAAGAAGCGCACGATTCCGCCGGATGGCTGTCCCGATCCGGCGCAGATCGGAAGGTTTTCTCCGCCGACGCCGTCATGACGCAGACCGGGAACAACGCGGCGCAAATGAATCGATGGATCATGGGGAACATCATGGATTGGAAACTGCTTGTCCTACGAGTTTGGCCGCGAAGGTGTGAACTCCGGGACCGGCGTGGAAGTGGGTCGCGCGGGGTTCCGTCCGCACCGCATCGGCTCCCGGGTGCGCAGTAACTTCGCAGCCCGGCACGCGGATGGTGGCGGTGCTGTCCGCGGGAACCTCGACGCGCATTTCGAGCCGGTCGCCGGCTTTGCGCCATGCCGAGCGGATCCATCCGCGCACCGAGCGGTAGGCCACCGTCACGTGCGGGAGCGGACCTTCGACCTGCGGGCGCACGTGGAAGTGCCGGAAGCCGGGCTGGTCTTCGTCGGGCTGGAGACCGCCGAGGGATTCGAAGAACCACTCGCCGATGCTCGCGTAGTTGGGATGGTTGAAGCTGCGCAACCGCAATTGGTCCTGCGGGAGATCCCAGGCATCCCACGTCTCGGCCATGGTGGTCGCGCCTTGGGACAGCCAATGACCCCACGAGGGAAAGTCCGTTTTGAGAGCCTGCTGCAGGGCGAGGTCATGGCGTCCGTGGGCCGACAAGACCGGAAGCAGGAAACGAGTTCCGGTCATACCGGTGCTCAGTGCTCCGCCGCGTTTTTGCAGATCGGCCACGAGAGCCTCGAACACTTTCCCGCGCTGGTCGTGCGGGGTGAGGCCGAAGGCCAGCGGGAGCAACTGCGCGGTCTGCGTGCCGTTGGCGTAGCGTCCGGTCGCCGGATCGTAGAGCCGCGCATGAATCGCCGCGCCCAAATCGTCACGCCGGCGATGGTAGCGGTCCGCCTCGGCGTCTTTTTCCAGCCGGTCGGACATTTTTTGCATGAGGTCGAGGTTGCGCCATAAAAAGGCGGAGCAGAAAATTTCGTGCTCCGTGGCTTCGAGGGCCGTGTGATCGAGCCACTGGTGGCGTTCGCGGCCGGAGTAGAGTCCGTTGTCGAGAAGGGCGAGGCGTTTTTCCACCAGCGCCTGCATGACCGGCCAATGGGCCCGCAGGAGCGCGGTGTCTCCGGTGAAGAGGTGGATTTCCCACGGCAACTCGATGTCCATGTCCTCCCAGCCGACGGTGCCGCCCAGGCGCTGGCCTTTGGTCATCCAACGCGCGAGCAGGCGTTCGGCTTCCGCCAGCCACAGGGCGGTGCGGCCCACTTGCACGCCGATATCCTCCCAATG
>CAZEYV010000193.1:0-10484 GCA_964516705.1 uncultured Chthoniobacter sp. | reverse complement strand
AGGTCGTCTTTGTCCACGATGTCCGCGAATACCGCCTCACCGTTGGGCGCATCGTCGATGCGGCGGATGTATTCCTTGGGCAGACGCGCTTCGCCGTGCTCGGTTTCGAGCACGACCATGTCGGGGGTGTTCTGCAAGATGAGCCCGCGCAGTTCGGTCCCGTCGTTCAAGCGGACCTGATCCGGACTTTCCCCGCCGCCCGGCACGGCCCAAGCGGAGACCGTAGGGAGAAAGGCGAGGAGCAGGATGAGGCGTGTTGCCAACACATAGGGAGGATAATAATCTGTTGTCTCTGATGCAAGGATCCCGCCTCCTCTTCGCCGTGGCCCTCGCCGCGCTGACCGGTTGCGTCACCCCGCCCGGGGAATACCGCCGGCCCGCGGACTCCGTTGTGCTCAAGCCGCTGCCCAAGGAGAGATTCTGGTGGGGCACTTCGACGGCCAGTTTCCAGAACGAGGACCGCGGTCTTGCGCCGGGCGATCCGATGAATTTCCGCACCGACTGGGACGTCTTTGCCGAGGAGGGCAAAGCCCCGGCGCGCGGCGACAAGGCGGTGTTCTCCTGGACGCGCTTCGACCTCGATCTCAAGGCGCTGCGCCAGCTCGGCGTTTCCCACTTCCGCTTCGGCGTGGAATGGGCGCGCGTCGAACCGAAACCCGGCGTGATCAACGAGCAGGCCCTCGCACGCTATGTCGGCATGGCACGGCAATTGCGCGCCGCGGGTATCGAGCCCGTCATCACACTCTGGCACTTCACGTTCCCCGATTGGCTCTACGAAGGGAAGGGTCGGGGCAACGTCAATTTCCTCCATCCGGACGCCCGTGAAGCGTGGCGCGCCCACGTCACCCGTGTGGTCCGCGCCATGAAACCCTACGTCCGCATTTACGTCCCGCAAAACGAACCCAACGGCGCGCTCAACCTCGGTTGGATCGCCGGCCATTGGCCACCCGGGAGGCTCCTCGATCCTTTCGGCTACAAGCGCGCCCTGCGCTCGGCGGCCGACATGTTCCGCGACGCGGCGGGAATCATCCGTCGCGAACGCCCTGGCGCCCTCGTCATGGGCATCTACTCGATCCCCGACTGGCGGCGCAGTTTCCCGGGCGACCCGACCGCGCTGGTCTACAATGTCGTGCAGCGCCAGAATTTCGACCATCTCGACATGGTGGCCGACACCATGGACCTCATCGGCGTCAACTACTACTACGCGCAGGAGGCCAGCATCCTGCGCTTCCTCAACCGCGGGCACGGCGAAGTGTCGTCCGACTACACGCAGCTGGGGTGGGAAATCGTGCCCGAAGGCCTCTACAATGTGCTGACCACGGTGAACAAACGCTATGACAAGCCGATTGTCGTCACGGAAAACGGACTCGGCACCCAGAGCGAGCAAAAGCGCATCCGCTACCTGCGCGAGCACATCGCGCAGATGCGCCGGGCCATGGCCGACGGCGTCGATGTGCGCGGATATTTCCCGTGGACCCTCGTTGACAATTACGAGTGGAAGGAAGGCTGGCACGGTCAATTCGGACTCTTCTCCTTCGACAAGAAGACCAAAGCCCGCAATCTCGAACCCACGGGCAAATGGTTCTCCGCCTACATCAAAGCGCATCCGCATCCCTGACTGGCGCGGACCGGAGGCGGTGCCGAGGTAGGGACCATTCGAAGAATGGGGATTGGTCGCCGCGGCGACCTCCGGAGGGTGACTTCGTGCTGCTCGGATTGGTTTCGCTTAAGCAAAACGAGACCGTTCGAACTGCGTTCTCATCCCCTGTGGGTCTTTGTGCTGCCTTCGGCAGATTTGGAGGTAAGGGGATTGATCTCGCTGCGCTCGATCCGTGCTTCGCGCTCGAAATGCGTTCTCATCCCCAGAAAAGTTTCAAACCGCCTGACGGCGGAACTGGAGGTAAGGGGATTCGAACCCCTGGCCTTCTCATTGCGAACGAGACGCTCTACCAACTGAGCTATACCCCCGCGAAGAAGAGGCAATAAACCATCCGGGCGCGGCTTTCGCAAGCCAAAGCCGGAAATGCCGCCCGCCTACTTGGCGGAGGCCGGTTCCTTGAAGGAAGCCCAGAGGAAGAGGCCGACAGCAATGACGATGGCGGAGTCCGCGATGTTGAAGGCGGGCCAGTGGTGTTGGCCGATGTAAAAATCGAGGAAATCGACGACGTGGCCGAAGCGTATGCGGTCGGTCACGTTGCCGAAAATGCCGGAGAGAATGAGGGCGGCGGCAAAACGGGTGAGTTTGTCCGAGGATTTTTGGAAGAGGAGGACAAACATAACAACGGCCATGATTGCGCCGAAGATGACGTGGAAGTTGAACCAGCCTTTCATCAACCCGAAGGCGGAGCCGGTGTTGGTCACGTGGACGAGATTGAAGAAACCGGGGATGACGGGAATTTCGTGGTGGAGGGGGATGTAAGTCAGCGTGGCCCACTTGGTCAGTTGGTCGAGGACGTAGAGCGGGATGGTGACCAGAAAGAAGAGGCGGAGTGGGGTCATGGTGGGAACGACCGGCGCCGGGGACGGCGCCGCTACAGGGTTACCGCGGCGGCGCAGCGGTCGCAGAGGGTAGGATGAGCGGGATTCGGGCCAACGGATTCGCCGTGGCGCCAGCAGCGTTCGCACTTGGGCGCGGCGGTCCGGGCTATGGTGGCGGTGTCGGTTTCGCCGGGTTTGAGACGGAGTTCGCTCAGGATGAGGAATTCCTC
Source organism: uncultured Chthoniobacter sp. (assembly GCA_964516705.1). Lineage (GTDB taxonomy): Bacteria > Verrucomicrobiota > Verrucomicrobiia > Chthoniobacterales > JACTMZ01 > JACTMZ01. The sequence goes on along the minus strand of CAZEYV010000193.1, from coordinate 7,776 downwards.
CAACTCGGAGAGGCGGGGGCGGAGGCTTGCCAGTTCGGCGGCCCCGGCCACTTGGAGCGTGACCGTTGCTTCAAGATTGTTGGTGATGGTCTTTTCGGCGCGGGCCTTTTCGAGGGCTTGGGAAACAAGGGCCCGGAGCTGCAGGAGGCGTTCGCCCTCGGCGAGGGCCGCGGCATCGGGAGAGCGCATTGCCGGGAAGAGCTGCGTGTGGACCGAGGTGCCGGGTTGGAAGAAGCCCCAAGCTTCCTCCGCGGTGAAGGCGAGAATGGGAGCGAGGAGCCTGGTGAGGGAGGAGAGAATTTCGTGCATGGCCGCTTGCGTGGCGCGCCGGCGCGGACTGTCGGGCGCGTCGCAATACATGCGGTCTTTCGTGATGTCGACGTAGAGGCTGCTCAGGTCGACGGCGCAAAATTGGTTGAGCGCGTGGTAGACGCGGTGGAACTCGTATTTCTCGTAGGCGTCGCGGCAGGTGTTTTCCACTTCGGCGAGGCGGGCGAGGATCCAGCGGTCGATGGCGGTGGACTCGGCTTTCGCGGACGCGTCATGGTCCTGGAGGTTGCCAAGCAGGATGCGCAGGGTGTTGCGGATGCGGCGGTAGGCGTCACCGAGGCGGTTGAACATTTCCTCGGAGAACGGGACGTCGTCGGTGAAGTTGACGCTGCTGACCCAGAGGCGGACAAGATCCGCGCCGGACTTTTCCACAAAGTGCATGGCCTCGGTGGGCTTCTTGTATCCGCCCTGGGCGGACTTGGAGATTTTTTCGCGCGTGTCGACGTCGACGACGAAGCCGTGGGTGAGACAGGTCTTATACGGCGAACCGCCTTCGATGCCGATGGCGGTCATGAGCGAAGATTGGAACCAGCCGCGGTGCTGGTCGGTCGCTTCGAGGTAAAGGTCGGCGGGGTATTGCAGCTCGGGGCGTCGGCGGAGGACGGCCTGGTGGCTCACGCCGGAATCGATCCAGACGTCGAGGGTGTCGTGTCCCTTGGTTGTGCCGGCGGGCAGGCCGAGGAGGGCGGCGAGTTCGGCGTCGGACATTTCGAACCATGCGTTGGTCCCGCGTTTTTCCACGAGGTCGGCCACGCGGCGGACGAGGTTGGCGTCGAGGATGGGTTCGCCCTCCGCGGTGTAGAACACGGGCAGGGGGACGCCCCAGCTGCGCTGACGGCTGATGCACCAGTCGGGACGCGATTCGACCGTGCCGGTGATGCGCTTGAGGCCCCAATCGGGGATCCACTTGGTGTTGTTGATCGCTTTGAGCGCATCGCCCCGGAGATCGTCGATGCGGATGAAGAATTGTTCGACGGTGCGGAAGATGATCGGCGTCTTGGAACGCCAGCAGTGGGGATACGAGTGCTGGTAAGGAGTGACGCCGAGGAGGGCGCCCTTCGATTTCACGTGCTCGACGACGAGCGGATTGGCTTCGAAAACGGGTTTGCCGATCCACGCGGCGACGCCGCACTCGGCGGTGAAGCGACCGAGGTCGTCGACCGGGCAGAGGATGTCGAGTCCGCGGGCTTTGCCGAGTTGGAAGTCGTCGGCGCCGTGGCCGGGGGCGATGTGCACGCAGCCGGTGCCGGTGTCCATGGTGACAAAGTCGGCGGTGAAGACGGGGGCGGGGCGATCGAGGAAAGGATGGCGGGTGACCGTGCCCTCGAGACCGGCGCCGGAAAGTTGTTTCGGCTCACCCTGCGGCTGCCATCCGGTTTCGGCGGTGAAAGCGGGGACGCGGTCGGCGGCCATGACCAGGACGCGGGTTTGGCCGTCCTTGGTGAAAGATTGCGCGACGTAGGTGTGCTTCGGGCTGACCGCGATGGCGAGGTTGGCGGGGAGCGTCCACGGCGTCGTGGTCCAGATGACGACAGCGGCGCCGGCCGGGAGGTTTTTGCTCTCGGCGACGTCGAACGCGACGTAGATGGCGGGAGACTCTTTGTCTTTGTATTCCACCTCGGCTTCCGCGAGCGCGGTCTGTGCGCCGTAGGACCAGAGGACGGGCCGCTTGCTGCGGTAGACGAGATTCTTTCCGACGAAGACGGCGAAGGCGCGGAGGATATCCGCCTCGTAGGACGGATCGAGGGTGAGGTAAGGATGCTCCCAGTCGCCGAAGACGCCGAGGCGGCGGAATTGCTGGCGCTGCAGGTCGATGTATTTGCGGGCGTAGGCCTCGGAGCGCTGGCGGATCTCGACCGGGGTGAGGCCCGCTTTTTCTTTGACCACTTTGAACTCGATGGGCAGACCGTGGCAGTCCCAGCCGGGAATGAAAGGCGCGCGGAATCCGGCCATGGTCTTGGATTTGACCACGAGGTCCTTGAGGATTTTGTTGAGCGCCGTGCCCATGTGGACATCGCCGTTGGCGAAGGGCGGTCCGTCGTGGAGGACAAAGAGCGGCGCGTCTTTGCGGGCTTCTTGGATCCGGTCATAGAGGCGGTCCTTTTCCCAGGCGGCGAGTTGCTCCGGTTCGCGCGCGGTCAGCCCGGCTTTCATCGGGAAATCCGTGCGCGGGAGGTTGAGGGTGTTCTTGTAGTCCGAGCCCATGCGAATCGCGGAGACTACGCGGCCGGACGGCGGAGGGCAAAAGTAGAAATTGACGCCGTTGCGGGTGCGGCCAGATTGGCGGGATGGATCCGGTTTTCCAGCATCGTGCGGGGGTCGACATTTTCGTGCCCGGCGGGGGCGATTGGCGGGAGGCGTTGGGGAGGGTCACGCACCTCGGGATCGGCGCGCATGCGGATGATCTGGAATTCATGGCGTTCGCGGGGATTGCCGAGTGCCGGGGCGGCGGGGGGGTGTTCGGCGGTGTCACGGTGACCGACGGGGGTGGGAGTGTCGGCGGCGCGGGGGATCTCGTGGCCATCCGGCGCGCGGAGCAACGGAAGGCGGCGGAGCTGGGGGGCTATGGCGTGATGATCCAGCTTGGCCGCAGCAGTGCGGAGGCGCGGACGCCGGGAGCACTGTCGGCCGATCTGGGGGAGATCTTCGCGGTGGCGCGCCCGCGGATGGTTTACGCGCACAATCCGGCCGACCGTCACGAGACGCATGTCGCCTTGAGTGTTGCGGTCATCGAGGCCCTGCGTCAGGTGGAGAAAGCGCGGCGTCCGGAGCGGGTTTTCGGGTGTGAGGTCTGGCGGGACCTCGATTGGCTGACCGGGGCTGACCGGATACGGCTGGATTGCGGCCGGGACGCGGCATTTGCGGCGGGGTTGAATGCCGTGTTCGCCAGCCAGATCAACGGCGGGAAGCGCTACGATCTGGCGGTCATGGGCCGCCGACGGGCGCAGGCGACCTTCGATGACCCGCGCTCGGCGGACGCGGCGGAAATGGTGACGCTCGCCATGGATCTCACGCCATTGCTGACCGACGACCATCTCTGCCTGCGCGACTTTGTCGCCGGGAAGATCGACCGTTTCCGGGAGGACGTGCTGCGGCGTTTGGCGTGAGTAACGAGCAAAATCCGGACGCCCCCGCACCGCGGCGGCGCAAACGCTGGCGTTTCACCCGGAGCGTGATCCTGTTGTTCTTCCTGCTCGGGCTCGGTTTTGCCGGACTGGTTGCTTGGAAAGGACCCTCGAGCGGGTTGCGTTGGGCGGTGCGGATGTGGGATCCGGCTTTGCGGTTGAAGAGCGGTCCGCTGCTTTGGCATGACGGCGAGTTGGTGCTGCGGCGCGTCGAATTGCACTTCCGCGGACGGCCCGATCCGATTTTCCGCGCGCGTGAAGTGCGGGCCGGCCTCGGTCCGGATTGGCGTCAGGGCCGGTTAGGTTCGCTGGTCCTGGAGGAACCGGCGCTGAGCCTCGACAAGCGCGTGCTCGATCATTTCACCACCGAAAGCGGTCCGCGCACGGGGATCGCGGTGCCGTGGGAATTCAGCCGGGTGGACATCCGGGGCGGGCACCTCTGGCTGGCGGAATTCGGCGCGCCGGCCATGGATGTTTCCACGAACATCGACGGCACGCTGGAGCGCGTGGGACCGGGTGCCGCGGAGCAAGTGCATGAACTCGATTTGAGCAGCATCTATGTGGCGGTGCGACAGGATGGGAAGCCTCTGCCGCTCTTCGGGGCGGGGCAGGCCAAGGCGCGGGCCACGCTCGGGGGGCTGACCGACCGGAAGCTTTCCGGCTTGCGGGTCGATCGGGGCTGGCTCCTGGCCGGACAAGGATTGCAGGCCCTGGGTGCTCCCGTGCAACCGGCGGAGTCGGGGCCTGCTCCCGAGCCGGCGGAGCCCTTTGTTTTCGAGTCCATCGACCTCGTCGACCTGCAAATCAGCACGGGCGAAACCGGGGGAGCCTTGCCGGAGATGTCCTTCAAGGTGAACACGGCGCTGCGCGATGTGGCGTTGGGTTCGGTGGCCACGGAGCTGGCCGAGAAAGTCCATCAGGTGGAGTTTGCCGACATCGACATACTGTCACCCATCGATCCGTTGCAAAGGGCAGTGACAGTGCGGACCTTGTTCGCGAAATTTTCGCTCGCCGGCTTGGGGCGTCAGGAGGTCGAGGAGTTGATCGTGCTTGGTCCGACCATTTACGCGGGCGAAGCACTCTTCGAATACATGGCGCGGGTCGACGAGGAGGACCAACCGCCGCCGCAGCCGGTCGAGGCGACCGAAGGATGGAAGGTGAAGAATCTTGAAGTGAATTTCGGCAAACTGGTCATCGCGGCTGGCGGCCGCACGCAGGTCGGATTGCCGCTGGCCTTCCAGACCAAGGCGGAGAATGTTTCGCTTTCCTCGCTGGCGGGACTGAATCTTGACCTCGTCCTGACCATTCCCCCGGACGACTATGACTTTCCGGCGTATGATTTGTCTTTCCGCAAGGTGCGCGGCGATCTGCGGCTGAATTACCCGCCGGACAAGGAGAAGAACAACCTCGTCAATGTGGTGAAATTCGACCGCGCACGTTGGCGCAATTTCACGGCGCAGAAGCTCTGGTTGTCGGTGACCTTCGATCTCGAGGGGATCAACGGCCAATTTGGCGGCGAGAGCTACCAAGGTTACGTGACCGGCGGTTTCAGTTTCTTTCTGCAGCCCGATGCGCCGTGGACGGGGTGGTTGAGTATGACCGATATTGATCTGGCGCAACTCACACAGGCCGCGGCCCCGCAGCATTTCCTCATGACCGGCCGGGCCGACGGCAAACTCGAGGTCAACGGGCGCGGTCCGTCCATCGAACGCGTCCTCGGCAACTTCAAAAGCAAGCGCCGGGGGATCCTCGCCGTCAACAAACTCAACGACCTGATCGACGCCATTCCCCCCGAGTGGACCGCGCTGAAGCAGGAGTTGACGCGCGTGAGCCTTGAGACGCTGCGGGACTTCGACTACACCGAAGCGGGCGGGGACTGCTGGTTTGTTGGCCGGCATGGTCAGCTCAACGTCAAAATGAAAGGTCCGTCGGGTTCGAGAAACATCGAGTTTGTGCTGCATGGTGACGGCACGGGGGGCGGCGTATGGTCGAAAGGGGGACGATGAAGACGCGATGGTTGATCGTCGGTGCCGCGCTGTCGGCCGCCGGATGCAAGGGACCGACGGTAAGTCTGACCACGCCCGAGCCCATCGTGGTGGACATCAATATGCGGGTGGACATCTACGAGCGCGGGGGCGGAGCGGGAGCGAGTGCAGCCAAGCCGAAGCCCTCCGGTGATGTGCCCGCGGCGGATGCCCGGCGCCGGGCCCGGATGGGGGACATCCAGACTTTCAAAAACTCCCGTTTGGTCGGCGAAAACCGTCAGGGTCTGCTGGTCGTGCGCGAGCAACCGGCCGGAGCCTACGGGCAATACGTGGCGAAGATCGTGGCGGAGGAAAATGCCGACCGTCTGGTGCTGATGCGGCAACTGGCGGCGGAGCGGAGCATGTCAGTGGACGACGTGCAGAAGCAGCAGGGCGAATTGTGGCGCAACCGTTCGTTCAGCGGCGAGTGGATCGAGGTGCCGCAGGACAACAATACCTGGCGCTGGGCGCAGAAGCCGTAGGGGTGCGGCGGCTGGGGGGCTTGCGCCGGGCTCAGGGCTTATGAACAGCGTCTATTGCCGCCTGCCGCTGGGCGCACGGGAGGAGCAGATCGTCATTGTCCTCCGGTTGCGCCGAATCGATGGTTTGGGCTCTCATTGAGTGGCTTGCTCAATCTGCTTCCGGGCCTCTGCCCATGCAAGGACCACGGCTCGCCCCTCGCTAAGGGCAAGAACACGCTGATCCGAAATATCTTTGTGCCATGGCGGCACCTCAACTTGGCCGGGGCGGGAATACGTGTGGGCGGAAGGCATGGTCATTGCGACTGCGGCCCATTAGCCCGCATCTCTACCAAGCAGGTTGTCATTTCGAAACAGCCTTTCTCCCCTCATGACGTAAACGATGTAAACGGCTTCATTCTGCGGGCGATAGAAAACACGGACTGGTGGAATGACAAGTTGGCGATACTGCGTGCCTTTGAGCTCGCCGGGCACCGTCCCACTTTTCGGGTGGCTCGCAAGTTGTTCGATTCGCTCGAATACACGCTGAACAAACCGGCTCGCAGCTGCCGGCTTGTCCAAAGAGATGTAGTCCGCGATCTCATCAAGGTCTTGGAGGGCGGGCTCGGTCCAGATTACGCGAGCCATCGTGCCATCCTCTGCTTGGCTTGCCGGTGGGAAAGAACGCGCTTTTCCAGAATCGCCTTCTCGCCACGGGCGATACCCTCGAGAAGGGTCAATCTTCCCCGCATGTCCTCATACGTTTCCACATCAAGGAGATAGGCAGCAGGTAGGCCATGCTGCGTGATGAGCACGGGTTCGTGGTCAGTGGCCAGCTGGGATATGACGTCGGTGGCCTTGCGCTTGAGGGTTGTGACGAGTTCGGTTCGCATAGAGTGACACTAAAGTGGCACTCCCAGTCACGCAAGTATTGTTGGCGAGCGCTCATGGTCGCAGCGCCCTTGACCAGCGGCGCGGTAGATGCCAACTGAACCTGCATTCGGAGCGATGCCGGGTAGCCGTTCGCTGCGCTCCATTATTCGGTGCCACCTGCTCAGGGGACTGCAACGATTGTGAACCCAACAACAAGATGATCGTCCTTCCTTTCGGAAAATCTCACATCCATGAGGAACAAGTCCTCTTTCGTGCCCGAGATTACGTAAGTCATTCTGGGTAACTTATCTTTGGTGTATCCTTTGGCATGGCTTGGCAATGGCCAATCGTTCTGTGTCGAGGTGATTTCAAAGCCATTGTTCTTATAAAGTTCTATCTGGGACTGGATGAATGGCTCGAAGTAGCTATTGATCCGCTCGAAGTCTTTCTCAGTGATAGGCTCTTTGATTTCGTCAAGGGAGACAAAGCCGGAGATTACATATGTTCCGCCAACTTTGCGTACGCCTTCCAGTCCAGACAAAGACCATCCGCTGCGATCAAATGCCTTCAATACAGTCGCAGCGAACTCTTTCCAATACGCATTCTCGACACCAAGGTTTCCCGAGGTAAATCGCGGATCTTCCGCAGCGCGTGAATCTTGCAGGGTAAGCAGCGCCAACAATATAGCTGTGCAGATGGTCTGTTTCATATTTTTACCGAACGCATAATATGAGCGCCTCCTGTCAGTATTTATGGTCCATCGGAACGCGTCAATTCCTGGACCGCCTCTCGCCGGGGCCCTTGGGCGGGTGAGGCGTGGAAGAGCGCAGCGTGCGGGCTGACGATCTAGGCGGCGGCCGATTCGGCTTTGGCCGCGGACTTTTTCGGCGCCTTGGGTTTGCGCTCTTCGAATTCGAAACCGACCTTACCGGACTTTTTGTCCAACACGAGGAAGGCGTTGAAGGG
>CAZEYV010000192.1:0-17096 GCA_964516705.1 uncultured Chthoniobacter sp. | reverse complement strand
CGAATCTTTCCGTCCGCTCCGCCGCCGGCGCAAAGAGTCCGAGCAGTCCGCCCGCACGCGCAGGAGGAAGTCATAGGCTTTCTCGAGGAGCCGGCGTTCGCTCTCGGTGAGGATTTTCTTTTCGACCAGCTTGGCCGTGGTCATGGCGCGCGAATGGAAATAGCCGTTCCAGAGCAAGTTCTGGTAATCGCGGAGTCCGCCCGCTCCGTGTTTCACGTTCGGTTCCTGCATGGAAACAATGCGGCCGTATTGCTCGTGGAGTTCCTTCTGGTTGACCAGACGCCATGCGATGTAGGCGCTTTCCTGGCCTTTGACGCATTTGCGTTCGAATTCCTCGCGGAATTTCACGACCAGGTCCCGGTCGCCGGCCAGCCACCGCGATTCCAGCATGGAGGTCTTGGTCTGCAGGTCGCTGTTGGCCTGGGTGATGGCTTCGCGCAGGGAGCGGACGGAGTGGCCTACCTTGAAGCCGGTGTCCCAGAGCAGACGGATGATTTCCTGCACCGCGGCGGTCTCCTTGGCGTCTGGTTTGCTGCGCGCGTGGAGGAACATGATGTCCACGTCGCTGAACGGGTTCATTTCGCGGCGTCCGTATCCGCCGAAAGCGACCACGGCGAGTCCGTCAGGTTTCGTTTTGCCGAATTGCTCCGTGCAGACCTGCGCGAAAATGTGCCGGAAAAGAATATCGACAAGATCGCTGCGCTGCCGGACCACTTCGCGTCCGCCCGCGCCGCTCGAGATGCGCAGGCGCAGGCGGTGTTCCTCCAGACGCCGGAAACGGCGGTAAGCTTCGAGGGATCCGGTTGCAGTTTTGCCCCGCGTGCCGCGCTCGAGGTCTTCGGAGGCGCGTGCGAGAACTTTTTCGAGGTCGTAACTCATGGCCGCGGGAGACGCTGTTTTTAGCGTCCGACGTCGGCGCGGAGAATGACAATTTCCACCCGGCGGTTCAGCTGCTGTTCCTCGACGGTGCCGGTGGCGGCGGCCAGCGGGCGGGTGCTGCCGAGTCCGCGGGTGTCGATGCGGGCGGGGTCGATGGACATCGTTTCGGCCAGCCAGCGTTTGACCGAATCGGCGCGGGACAGGCTCAACTGCGCGTTGTAATCGGCGCCGCCGAAGGAATCGGTGTGCCCTTCGATGCGGAAGCGGGCGTCCGGGTTGCGGCGGATCAGCTCGCCGAGTTTTTCCAGGCTGGTGATGGCTTCGGGGCGGAGGAAGGACTCGTCGTAGCCGAAAAGGACGTCGGATGGCATGAAGATGGGACCGGCGGCTGCGGTGAGTCCGCCGGTCTGTGCGAGAAGCTCGTCCAGATCGCTGTATCCGGCGGGCACGGTGTCCGTCCCCTCGGCGCCGGCGCGTCCGGCCGCGGCAGCGAGTGCGATGGCGGGTTGGGCGGCGGAGGAGGGCGTGTCGGCAAGGAGCGCTTCACGCATCGAGGCGAGGTCCTCCTCGAGTGCGGCGGTGGCGGCGGCTTCGAGGCGCGCCGCGGCATCGCTGGCGGCGAGGCCGATTTCGGGGGCGGGTTCACGGTCGATGCCGAGTTGTCCGGGCTTGGCGGGCGCGGCGCGGACCGCGACTTTTTCGCTCGAGATGTCCTCGGCGGCAAGGTCGACGGGGGCGGGGGTGATTTTGCGTCGGGTTTCCCCGGCGGACGCCGGGCTCTCCTCATCGAGCAGACGCGAGTCAATCTCCACGCGGTCGACCTTGAACGCGCGCGGGACCATCTTCTCGTAATAGGAATCGCTGAAAGTTTTCACCGCATAGGTGCGGGCCCACCAGGCGAAGGCGAGGTGCGCGGCGATGGAGAGGACCAAGGCGAGAATGATCCAGAGGGCCCAAGGCTCGCGGCGCGGCGGGGCGTCTTCGAGGTTTTCGAGGACTGAGGATTTGTCCACGGGGGAAGATTACGGGGCCGTGGCGGGGATGCAAAGAGGTTAGGGTGCGGCCCGCCGGGGCCAGCGGGGTGCGGGATGGAATGTTCCCGGCGCGTCGGGACGCCGCGCCCTACCTGGGTTGGTAGTGCGGGGCCTCTGGACCCGCCGCGTAGCTTGAAAAAAGCTCCTCCGTATCGACGACCGGCGGCATGATGCCGTTTCCATGGCCATCCGCCCCGTTCGCCGCCGGTTGCCGCATGAGGTTCCGTCATGGGTTCCCGATGGAGAGGTTTATTTCTTAACCATCTGTGCGCGTGAACGTGGGGGACGGGTCCTGATTGAGCGGGCCGGTAAAATCATCGAATCGGCTGTCTGCTACCACCGCATCCGGCGCTGGCATTTGCATCTTATCGTCGTCATGCCCGATCACTTACACCTGCTGGCTTCGTTTCCGCCTGCTCCCGGTTTGGGTGCCACGTTTGGTGCATGGAAAAGTTTCACCGCAAAAACCGGGGGCTTTTCATGGCAGACGGATTTTTTCGAACACCGTTTGCGCGCGGGGGAAAGCTTCGAGGAAAAGGCCCATTACGTTCGCATGAATCCGGTGTGCGCCGGGCTGTGCGCGGATTGGACGGCGTGGCCGCATCGCTGGCCGATGTGATCCCAAGGTAGGGCGGGGCCTCCGGCCCCGCCGCGTGCATTTTATCGCTTGCCCAGGGGAATGCTCCCGGCGCGTCGGGGACGCTGCGCCCTACCGGGGGTTGTGGCTATTCCGGCTTTTCCGCGGCGGCGAGGGCCGGAGGCTCGGTGTTGCCTTTGGTTTTGAAGGCGAGTTTTTCACCTTCTTTGACCACGTGGAGTTCCTGGCCGGGTTGGTAGCTGCCGCGGAGGATTTCCTCGGCCACCGGGTCTTCGAGATAACGTTCCACCGCGCGGCGCATGGGACGCGCCCCGTATTGCGGGTCGTAGCCTTTGGTGATGAGGAATTCTTTGGCGTCGGGTTCGAGGACGATGCTGATGTCCTTGGCCTTGAGGCGGTCGATGACTTTCTTCACTTCGAGGTCCACGATGTGCTCAAGGTCGGTTCTGGCCAGCGAATGGAAGACAATGATGTCGTCGAGGCGGTTGAGGAACTCGGGTTTGAAGACGCGCTTGGTCTCTTCCATCACCTTGTCACGCATGCCCTCGTGGCTCTCGTCGAGCTTGGCTGCGCCGAAGCCGAGGCTGGTCTGCTTCTTGAGCAGCTCGGCGCCGACATTCGACGTCATGATGATGATGGTGTTGCGGAAATCGATCTTGCGGCCGAGGGAGTCGGTCAGTTTGCCTTCCTCGAGGATCTGCAGAAGCAGATGCATGACATCGGGGTGGGCTTTTTCCACTTCGTCGAAGAGAACGACGGAATACGGGCGGCGGCGCACGGCCTCGCTGAGTTGTCCGCCTTCCTCGTGCCCCACATAGCCCGGAGGCGAGCCGATGAGGCGCGAGGCGGTGAATTTCTCCATGTATTCCGACATGTCGATCTGGATGAGCGAGTCGGCGTCGCCGAACATGAATTCGGCCAGGGTGCGGGCGAGAAAGGTCTTACCGACTCCGGTCGGACCGAGGAAAATGAACGAGCCGATCGGGCGGCGCGGGTCTTTGAGGTCGGCGCGGGAGCGGCGGAGGGCTTTGCTGATCGCGATGACGGCTTCGTCTTGGCCGATGACCGACTTTTTCAGCTCGCCTTCCATGGCGAGGAGTTTGCGCGTCTCGTTTTGGTCCATGCGGGCCAGCGGGATGCCGGTCCACTTGGCAATGACGTGGAGAATGTCGTCCTCGCTGACGACCACTTCTTTCTCGTCACGCTGGGTGCGCCATTCGGCCATGATTTTCTCCAACCTTTCGCGGGCTTGCTTCTCGCTGTCGCGGAGGCTGGCGGCTTTCTCGAAATCCTGGGCTTTGATGGCGGCTTCTTTTTGTCCGCGGATTTCCTCGATTTCCACCTCGAGAGCTTTGACATCGGGCGGACGCGTCATGTTCTGGATGCGGGCGCGGGCGCCGGCTTCGTCCATCACGTCGATCGCTTTGTCCGGCAGGAAGCGTCCGGTGAGGTAGCGGTCGGAAAGTTTGGCCGCGGTCTCGAGGGCTTCGTCGGTCAGCTTGGCTTTGTGGTGCGCCTCGTATTTCGAGCGGATGCCTTTGAGGATAAGGATGGTGTCCTCCACGCTGGGGGCCTCGACCTTCACGGTCTGGAAGCGGCGCTCGAGGGCGGCGTCCTTCTGGTTGTATTTGGGGTATTCGTTGAGCGTGGTCGCGCCGACGCACTGCAGTTCGCCGCGGGAGAGGGCGGGCTTGATGATGTTCGAGGCGTCCATCGCGCCCTCGGCCGAACCGGCGCCGACGATGGTGTGCAGCTCGTCGATGAAAAGGATGATATTCTTGCTCTTGCGGATTTCGTCCATCACCGCCTTGATGCGCTCCTCGAATTGTCCGCGGTATTTGGTGCCGGCCACCATGAGGGCGAGATCGAGGGTGATGACGCGTTTGTCGCGCAGAAGCTCGGGCACGTTGCCGGCCACGATTTCTTGGGCCAGGCCTTCGGCGATGGCGGTCTTGCCCACGCCGGCTTCGCCGATGAGGACAGGATTGTTTTTCGTGCGCCGGCAGAGGATCTGAATGACGCGTTCAATCTCGCTGCTGCGGCCGATGATCGGATCCATGTTGCCCTTCTTGGCCACCTCGTTGAGGTCGCGTCCGAAGGCGCGCAGGGCGGGTGTCTTCACCTGCTTGCCGCCGGCGCTGCCGCCCCCGCCGCCGACTTCGGCCGTTTCCATGTCGTCGTCTTCGGGAGTGAAGTTCGGGTTCAGCTCGCGGAGGATTTCGTTGCGGGTGCGTTCGATATCGACGTCGAGATTTTTCAGCACCTTGGCGGCGACGCCGTCGCCCTCGCGGAGGAGCCCGAGCAGGACGTGTTCCGTGCCGACGTAGGAGTGGCCGAGCGCTTTGGCTTCCTTCCCGGCGAGGGCGAGGACTTTTTTCACCCGCGGGGTGTAGGGAATATTGCCTACCATTTTGGTCTCGGGTCCGGAGCCGACTTGTTTTTCGACTTCCATGCGGACCGTCTCGAGGTCGAGGCCCATCTTGGCGAGAACGTTGATGGCCACGCCCTGGCCGAGTTTGATCAGGCCGAGGAGAAGGTGTTCGGTGCCCACATAGTTGTGGTTGAAGCGATCCGCCTCCTTGCGGGCGAGCGCGAGGACTTGTTGGGCGCGTGGCGTGAAATTGTTCATTTGTCCTTCTTTTTGCCGTTACCGTTGCCGGCCGGGGTGACCTTGGCGATATCGGGTTCGGGAATCTTCTTAACTTTCGCACGGACCAGATCGGCGCGCAAGGTGTCGCGTTCCTCCGGGCTGAGCTTCTCTTTTTTCTCGGCCAGCTGGAGGTGGGCCGGCTGGGTGGTCATGAACAGTTCGTCCACCGCCAGCTGGGTGGATTCGGGGAAAAGCCCGAGATCGGCCCCCAATTTCATGACCGAGAGGAGGTTGAGGGTTTCCTTCGAGGCGATGGCCCGGGCATTGCCCAGGATGCCGTAGGCGCGGCCGATCTGGTCGAGGAGCATGTTGGCCCGGCGCTCGAGGAGCGTCTGGCGGGCGTTCTGCTCGTGCTCGATGATTTGTTCGATGACTTTGACCAAGCGGTCGATGATTTCCTCCTCCGTTTCGCCGAGGGTGGTCTGGTTCGAGACTTGAAAAAGGTTGCCGAGGGCTTCGGTGCCTTCGCCGTAGAGGCCGCGGACGGCGAGGCCGATCTTGCCGACCGAATTGACGATCTGGTTGATCTGCTCGGCGAGAACGAGTCCGGGCAGGTGGACCATGGCCGAGGCACGCAGGCCGGTGCCCACATTGGTCGGGCAGGCGGTGAGGTAGCCGAGATCGGCGTGGAACGCGTAGGGCAGGCGGTCTTCGAGGAAGAGGTCGGCCTCGTTGTTGATCTTGTAAGCTTCGCGGAGTTGCAGGCCGGGGAGGAGGGACTGCATGCGCAGGTGGTCCTCCTCGTTGATCATGATGCTGAGTTGCTGGTCGTGGCTGATGACCACGGCGCTCCCGGCGCTTTTCGAGGCGTGCTCGCGGCTGACGAGGTGGCGCTCGACGAGGATTTGTTTTTGCAGGGCGCTGAGTTCCTGGAGCGGCGCGTTGTAGCCATCGTCCATCGCGGGGATGGCCGCCACGTGGTCCTGGATTTCGCCGAGGATTTTGAGGCGCTCGGCTTTTTTGGCCCAACCGGGGAACGGGCGGTCTTTGAGATTGCGGGCGAAACGGATCCGGCTGCTCACCACGATTTTGTCGTGCGGGCCGTCGCCGCGGAGCCACTGGCCCGCGTGGGTCACGAGGTTGTCGAAGGTCATGCCTGCAATTCGTGTTCGAGCTTCTGGATTTCGTCGCGGAGGCGCGCGGCGTCCTCGTATTTCTCGTTTTTGACCGCTTTTTTCAGGTCGGTTTCGAGGGATTTGACGCGGTCGGCCATGGCGAAGCGGCGGGAAAGTCGGGCCGGCATTTTCCCGGTGTGCTTCAGACCCTTGTGCATGCCCTTGAGCAGGTTGGCCAAGCCGTCGGCAAATGTGTCATAGCACGCGCTGCAGCCGAGGCGTCCGGTCTTTTTGAAATCGATCTGGGTGAACCCGCAGACCGGGCATTTTTGCGCGGGCTGTCCACCGTGCTCGATCTGCTGGGTCGCGCCGAGTCCGAGCAGGAGATCGGCCATGGCGAATCCGGTCGGATCGCTGACCCCCTTTTCCTTGGCGCAGTTCTCGCAGAGGTTCACCTTCTGCATCTTCCCCTCGACGATTTGCGTGAGGTAGACGGTGGCCTCGCTCTTCTGGCAGACGTCGCACTTCATTCCCTTAACCGATCGGCGTGCCAGTGGTGCGTGTCAATTCGCGGAACAGGCCCGTGAGGCGCAGGGTGACGGGCCCGGGCTTGCCGTCGTGGATGAGGCGCGCGTCGAGTTCGACGGCGGGAATGATTTCCGCGGCCGTGCCGGTGAGGAAGCACTCGTCGGCCGTGTAGATGTCGTAGCGGGTGATGTTTTCCTCGCGGATGTCGAGGCCGAGGCCGCGGGCCAGCTCGAAGACGACGGCGCGGGTCACGCCGGCCAGGGCGCCGGCGGCGATGGGCGGGGTGGTGATGCGGCCGTCGCGGATGACGAAAATGTTGTCCCCGGTGCATTCGGCCACGTAGCCCTGCTCGTTGAGCATGAGACCTTCGCCCGCGCCGGCCTGCTCGGCTTCGATCTTGGCCATGATGTTGTTGAGGTAGTTCAGCGATTTGACCATCGGGCTGAGGGCTCCGTGGGCGATGCGGCGGGGGGCGCAGGTCACGAGCTTGAGGCCGTTGGCATACATCTCGTCCGGGTAGAGCGTGATGGTCGAGGCGATGATGAAGATGGTCGGTCGCGGGCAGCTTTTGGGGGAAAGCCCGAGGGAACCTTCGCCGCGGGTCACGACGAGGCGCACGTAGCCGTCGGTGAGGCCGTTGGCCCGAATGGTGTCCAGCACAGCCAGCGACATTTCGTCCGGCGCCATCGGGATGTTGAGGGCGATGGCCCGGGCCGAGCGGTAGAGGCGGTCGATATGGTCGTCGAGGCGGAAGACGCGGCCGGCGTAGAACCGGATGCCTTCGAAGACGCCGTCACCGTAAAGGAGGCCATGGTCGAAGACCGAGACGGCGGCTTGTTCTTTGGGGACGAGTTGGCCGTTGAGGTAAATTTTCATGAAAAGGCAGCGCGGAGGTTACGTCCGCGACGCTGCCTTTAGATTGTCTGGCGCGCTCGGGGAAGACAAGCAGGTCTGGCAGGTAAAAAACAGGGCGCCGCCTCAACGACTCACGAGGCGGCGTCCGGTGATGATGGTTTTATGACAAGGCGCGGCTCCCAAAGTTGGAGCGTCTGCAGGAACAGCTCCCAAGTTTGCCGCGACATCGGGTAGGGGATGGAAGCGATTTTGCCGTCCTCGAGCGGAATGGTGAAGACCTCGCCGCGTTTGGGTGCGGTGGCTTGGGGGGAGGAGGGTATCGACGTGAATCTCTCGATGATTTGCCCGATGTCCTCGTGATCGGTGGCGGGCGCCGTGTCGGTAGGTGCACCGCTCTCGCCTTCCAAGCCGGAAAACGCGATGGTCTCACGGAAGTCGGCGATCATGCCGTCCACCTGGTGCGTGTTGAAGTTGCGGTCTCGCACGAGGTGGGATTTGAGTAGATGGTTGGAGGGTAGTGCGGGGCCGAACTGCTGCCAGAGGGCCGAGTAGATGGCGGGTTGCAAGGCCGCCTGACGTATCGCGGCGCGATACTCCTCGCTATCGGGTGAGTGCAAAAGGTCCTTGCCTAGGCGGGTGATACGGTAGGACTTGTTGCTGCCTTTCGTGCCATCGATCTCCTCCAACAGGCCGAATTTTTTCAGCGCGGAGAGGCGTCCGTTGAGCGCGCTGCCGCCGGCTTTCATATCCAACGCAGCCGCCAAAGCCTCGATGGGTGCGGGGTGATGTTGGATGGCGTTAAAAATGCGTTGGAGATTTTCCAACCCTGCCGGAAGGCTGATGGCTGGGTAGGACGGGCTGCGGGTGCGGCGAAAGGCGAGAGGTGTTTCAGGGTTCATAATGGACAATCTTGCACAAAAATAGACATTATCACAAGTAAAAATTGTTTAAAATTGGTTAAAGTGGTGCAATGTGGTGCATTGTTGGGCAAAAAAGCCTCAAAATGAAGGCCATAACACTAATGAAAAAGCAGGTCGATGTCGCCCTATCAAGTGCTGGTTGTGCCACATTAGAAGCGCTCAATGCGGCTGAAGAAGCGGCAGATTCCGCTCTTGATGCGGCGGCAGCACATGGCGTGTTCTCTGTGCCGCCGTGCTGGTGTGGGCGTCCGCGCATTATGTTGCGCGTTTTGTTTGAGATGCGGACTGCCCCGCTGATCCAGCGTTCCCAGCAACAGAGTCGGCGGCGGATGTCGCAAGTTTTGTTGCAAGTGCCGCGGAACGCAAAAGTTGTTAATATTTAATCAATTAAGTAAACTTGTGAACCCGTGATTGACAACATAATCATTTAATTGTAAAACATGAGCATTATCAGAACTATGGTTAAAGAATTTTTTCTGCTCAAAGTCACAGGGGAGAACCCTGGAGTCTGGTCGAGGAATGACTCTGAGGCGCAAACGAAAAACAAGAGAAAGGTGGTGAAATAAGAATGATTACATTTTTGAAAAATCCGAATCGCATTTTGCGTCGGACGAACGCGGTAATCGTGGCCTGGCGTCAATTGGCGCCTGAGGCCTCGTTTGGTGGCATGACCCTGTCTCAATTCGAGGCAGAGGTGGCCCCATCGCAAGAAGTCCGTGGCAAAATTGCCGAGTTGGAGGCGGAGATGTCGGCGGCGATTGGTCGTCGTGCTTTGGCCGACTTGGGTTCTGCGTCGCCGGCAGGGTGGAAAATGTTGTGTTTTTTAACGTTGCAATTGGGGGGGGGGATTGTAGAATTCATCATTATGCTAATGAAAAAACGCCCCGTCCTTTGCGCGCTGTTTGTATTCGCCGTCGTTCTGATCGCGGCACCAAGCCATGCCCAAACAAACAGTTGGAATGTCACGTTAAGCCCGTCGTCGGGCGGGACAAAGACAACGTTTTCGCTGTTCGCGACGGGCAGTGTTACCAACGGATTTACCGTTTTTGGCCCGATCACCGAGTTAACAGGCGCATCCGTAGCATACTCAGGCCTTTTTGGTGCGCCTCCAGGAGCTTGGACGATTGCCGACACAAACTTTGTCGTCCCCTCTATGGGCTACGTGACGAACCTCACAACTGGCGCGAGTAGCCAGCTTACTGGTATCAGTTTCCGTACACTCGGAGGAGGCCCCGCTCTTGAACTCTCCTTAGACCATAGCTCAGTTCCGGTGTCTGAGGGCGATGCAATTGCTTTCGCTTTGGATGAGACGCCGACGGTATTGGAGTTGGATTTGGCTTTCGCCAACTTCAATGAAGGCACCTACAATGCTGTGGACACCTCTAACAGCATACAGTTTAATTTGGAAATTGTCCCCGAACCCTCGACCTACGCGCTGCTGGCGCTCTCGGCGGCGGGATTGGGCGGTTACTTTTTGCGCCGCCGGCGGAAGTAAAACCGCATACTTTTTCCAACGCACCCGCACGGCAACGTGCGGGTGTTTTTTGTCATAGTGACATCAAACAAAACCTGGCACCATCGTGCGGAAGTGCTCAAGCAAGTTGCGGCGCTGCAGTTCGCCGATGAGGGTTTCCCGGTCGATCTGGTCACCGGAGAGTTCGATCATGCGCAACAGATCGCGCACATGTTTGTCGCCGCCGCCTTCGGCGTGGTAGGCGGTCTTCCAGACGATCACATATTCGGCCGGGGCGTAGTGAATGTCGCCGCCGCCGAGTGAGGCCGTCTGGCGGTGGTCCCAAGCCCAACCGAAGAAGGAGTCGTGCTGCGAGGGGTAGAAGTCTGCTTTGAGACCGGTCGGGATGTGCAGCACGTTGAAGTGCGCACGGCAGGTGCGACGGTTCTCGCTTTGTAGCACGGCCAGCGGCGGACAGTAAAAATCCGGTTCGGCAAAGATCGTAGGGAGTGCGGCCAAGTCGTTCTCATCGAGGGCGACCGCAAGATCGATGTCAATCGTCAGGCGTGGTTCGCTGTAGAGCATGGCGCCGACGGAGCCAGCCACCAGGTAGCGCGTCCCTGCACGATGCAAGGGGCGGGCGAAGAGTTCGACGAGATCAGGTTCGGGCACGGGCGAGTTCGAGGGCCAGTTCCTGCTCGATGCGTTCGGCCGACCAGTCGGGATGGCGCAGAGCCAAGCCGGCACGGCGCGTTTGACGGGCGGTGCGCAAAAGACCTTTGGCCACCTCCCATTTTTCGGCGGCCGACATGGCGCCGAGCCGTTGCGCTTGGAGGGGGTGCAATGGCTCGAGTGTCATGATGAAAACATAGTCCACCGCGGATCGGCCACCGGCAAGATCGTTCCCGTCGCGGCGGCCTTTTTCGGCGCGGAAGTATTCGCGGAAAAGGAGGGAGTCATACCAGTCACCAAAAGCTTTTTGACTATTCGCTTCCCTTGGTAGGGGCGGCTGGCCCAGCCGTCCGCACTCCTTCCGCAGAGGTGAAGCGGTCCGCTGGGCCAGCGGACCCTACCGATCGGAAACCTTTGCGAAGTCCAAGACCTTTTGAGGTTTGGTATCAGGCAGAAGATACCCTGCCGTTTTCTACGCGCGGTCTTCCGTGATCCAACGCTCGATGCGGGTGAGGACGTCATCGGTGTCGACGTCGTGCCAGAGGAGGTGATGGCTTTGCGGATAGAAGACGTATTCTTTCTCCGGTGCGGCGATGCAGTCGAAGAAGGCGCGGCTTTGCTCGGGACGGATGAAGACATCGCGTCCGGCTGAAAGCATGAGCGTGGGCACGTCGATGCGCGCGGCGCACTGCTGCGCTTCGCCCATGAGGTGGTGGAAGTTGGCCAGAAATTCCAAACTGAAGCCGCCGACGCGGTGCGGGATATTATTGAGATAGTGCATGTAAGCATCGTCGGACGTCAGACGCGGGAGGCAGGTCTTGCCGTGGACGAAACGCAGCGGGGAGAGCTTGGCGCGCGGGGCGACTTTGGACGCGCCGCGCAGAAGCGCGACCATCCAGCCGGGGACCGGGGCGCGGGTTTCCGTGACGGGCACGCTGAGAACGAGGCGTTGCGGACGCAGCGCACCGTGGGCCACGGCGTCGATCGAAACGAGCGACCCCATGCTTTCGCCGACGAGGTGGAGCGGACGGCTGTCGAGGTGTCCGTCGGCAAAGGCGGCGAGGTCGGCCCGCCATTCGTGCGGATCGAGAAAATGTCCGCGCCGGCGGTGGTCGGGATCATTGCCTTGCCCGCGCAGATTGATGGCCCACACGGCGAGGCCTTGCGCGGCGAGTTGCCGTCCGAGCGGACCGAAATCCGCTGCCGCGCCGCTCAGTCCGTGGATGCAAAGGACCTGCGCTTTGGGTTCCGCCAGCGGTTCCCAGACGAGACCGGGGAACGCGGTGCCGTCGTGTCCGTTCCACTGGAAGGGTCGCGCTCCGCGGGTGATGTGTTCGTAGGTTGGGACGGAGGCCATGGGACGGTGATTTTCCCCCGCGGCGGAGCCGGGGGCAAGTGGTGAAGAGGTGGGAGAGTGTTCAGTTTTTGGTTTTTGGTCAGTGTGTCAGTGCGTGCAGCAGGGGAGCATGGGCGTGCTTTCGCTTCCTCGCTGGGGACGATCAGGCTACAGTGCCGGCATGAAGCCGGTGAATCTCGCGGAATACGAGGAGGTGGCGCGGGGGAAATTGGCACGCGAGGCTTACGATTATTATGCGGGTGGGGCCAATGATGAGGTCACGTTGCGGGCCAATCGCGAGGCTTACGGGAGGTTGCCGCTGTATCACCGCGTGCTGCGTGATGTGGCGGCGCGGGACACGTCGGTCGAGGTGCTTGGGGAGCGGATTTCGTTTCCGGTGATGGTGGCTCCGACGGCGTTTCAACGGATGGCTTGCGACGAGGGCGAGTGCGCCACGGCTCGGGCGGCGGGGCTGGCGGGGACAATCATGGTGATGAGCACGCTGGCCACGACCGTGATCGAAGAGGTGACCGCCGCGGCGACCGGTCCGACGTGGTTCCAGCTCTACATTTACAAGGATCGGCCCGCGACACTGGATCTGGTGCGGCGGGCCGAGGCGGCGGGGTGCCGCGCGCTGGTGCTGACGGTCGACACGGCGGTGTGGGGACGGCGCGAGGCGGATGTGCGCAATAATTTCACGCTGCCGGACGGCTTGACCGTGGCGAATCTCGCGGCGCACGCGAAGGAGCATTTTCCCCATGGCTTGGCCGGCTCGGGATTGGCCGCTTATGCGGCGGCGATGCTTGATGCATCGTTGACGTGGAAGGATCTCGAGTGGTTGCGCGGACAGACAAAGTTGCCGGTTGTGCTCAAAGGTGTGGTGCATCCCGACGATGCGCGGGCTGCGGTGGAACACGGGGCGGCGGGGGTGATCGTGTCCAACCATGGTGGACGTCAGCTCGATTCGTCGCCGCCCACGATCGAGGCCTTGCCGGGGGTGGTGGCGGCGGTCGCGGGAAAGGTGCCGGTGCTGGTCGACGGCGGCGTGCGGCGCGGGACGGATGTAGTGAAGGCGCTGGCGCTCGGCGCGCGGGCGGTGCTGGTCGGGCGGCCGATTTTGTGGGGGTTGGCGGTGGATGGGGAGGACGGGGCGTATCGCGTGTTGGAGCTGCTCAAGGCGGAGTTCGATCTGGCCATGGCGCTGTGCGGCGCGCGGACGGTGGGGGGGATTGGGCGTGGGTTGGTGGGGTAGTTTTGGGAGTGTCCAGTTTTCAGTATTTGGTGAGGCGATCTCTGGTCGTGACGGGCGGGCAGGCAGGCAGCCCGTGGCCCCTGTGAATTCGCGTGGATCTTCGCTTCGTCGCCGGGGACGGCGACGCTACATTGGCAAGCATGCGTGCGGTGGTGCAGCGGGTTTCGAAGGCGTCGGTGACGGTCGAGGGCCGTATCGCTGGGTCGATCGATGGCGGGTTGCTCGTGCTGGTCGGGGTGGCGGCGGATGATACGGAGGAGGATATTGCGTGGTTGGCGGGCAAGGTCGTGGGGCAGAAGCTTTTTGCCGACGAGAGCGGGCGGATGAATTTGTCCGTCACGGAAACCGGCGGCGGGGTCCTCGTGGTGAGCCAGTTCACTTTGCTGGCCAGCACGCGAAAGGGGACGAAACCTTCGTGGCATCGCGCGGCGGGGCCGGAGTCGGCGGTGCCGCTTTATGAGCGGTTGGTGCGGAAGCTGGAGGAACTGCTTGGGCGGCCGGTGGCCACCGGGCAATTCGGGGCGATGATGGAGGTGGCCTTGGTCAATGACGGACCGGTCACGCTGGTGCTGGATTCGCGTCTGCGGGAGTGAACCAGTCGGTGATTGCGGTCGCGCGGTCGCTTCAGTAGGCTCTGCGGTCCGCCACGGGCGGATTTTTCATGAACAACGCACTCTCTTATTTGCTGGTTTCGCCGGAGGCTCTCCGGCGCGGATGGACGGGATGGATTCTTGCGGGCGCGACGGCGCGCACGGGCGGGCTGGACTTGGTCTGGGCCGGCTTGGTCGAGGCTTCCGGCGAACGCTCGGGGTTGCTCGTTTTCCGCGGCGAGGATGCGGTAGCCAAGCTGGCTGCGGCCGTTGGCTCGGCCAAGGATGCGGGCTCTTTGGCCGGGATGCTGGGCGATGGGATGCTGTCCGCGCCCAAACCCGGCAACGATGTTGTCGGCGAGTTGACGAAATTGGCGGCGGTGCAAACCGATGCGCTGGCGCGACCGGTGGCCGCAGGAGCGCAGCGTTCGCTGGTTTTGATCAAGCCGGACAATTTCCAATTCCCCGGCACGCGTCCGGGTGCGGTGCTCGATGTTTTCGCGCGCACTGGTTTGCCGCTGGTGGCTATGAAGGTGCACCACATGTCCGTGGCGGAGGGGATGGAATTTTACGGGCCGGTGCTCGACGCCCTGTCCGAAAGGTTCGGCCCGGAGAAAGGGCGCGACCATTGGGAAAATATCGTGGAGTTCATGTCGGGGGCGCGTCCGTCGGCTTTGCCGGCCGAAGACCACGCCAAACTCGGCACGCAAAAGATCCTCGCGCTGGTCTTCGAGGGTCCTGATGCCATCACGAAAATCCGCACGGTTCTGGGCCCGACCGACCCGGCCAAGGCGCCTTCCGGCACCATCCGCAAGGAATTCGGCACCAGTATCATGGTCAATGCCGGCCATGCCTCCGACGCGCCGGAAAACGCCGCGCGCGAGATCGGGATCGTCAAGGTGGCGGACAACTCGCTGAAAGGATTCGTTGAATCTGTCCGTGCCTCCGCTTAACGTATCTGCTCATCAATTTCACCGACCTTATTTTATGGATCTCTCTTCCCACGCCGTTCAACTGACCCCGTCCCTCACCCTCGCCATCGACAGCAAAGCCAAGGCCATGCGGGCCGAGGGCATCGATGTCTGCGGATTCGGCGCGGGCGAGCCCGATTTCGACACGCCGGAGCACATCAAAGAGGCGGCGATCAAGGCGCTGCAGGAAGGTTTTACCAAATACACACCGAGCGCCGGTCTGCCCGAGTTGCGCACCGCGATCAGCGAGAAATACGCGGCCGACAACAAGGTCGACTACAAGCCGAGCCAGGTGATTGTCAGCAACGGGGCCAAGCAATCCTGCTACAACGCCATCCTTGCCTGCTGCGAACCGGGGGATGAAGTGGTCATTCCCGCTCCTTACTGGCTCAGCTACCCCGATATGGTCCGTCTTGTCGGCGCTGAACCGGTTATCGTCCAGACCAAGGCTTCCAACTCCTACAAGATGACCGCCGAGGAGTTCGAGAACGCGATGACCCCGCGCACCAAGATGGTCATCATCAACAGCCCCGGCAACCCGACCGGCTCGGTCTACACCCGCGCGGAACTCGAAGCGCTGGTCGAGGTCGCGCTGACCGAGGACATCTTCATCCTTTCCGACGAAATCTACGAGAAACTCATTTATGACGATGCCTCGCATGTCAGCGTGGCCTCGCTCTCCAAGGAAGCCTACGACCTGACCATCACCGTCAACGGATTCAGCAAAGCTTATGCCATGACCGGTTGGCGTCTCGGATACCTCGGCGCGCCCGACCACATCGCCAAAGTCATCGACTCGCTGCAGAGCCACAGCACCTCGGGCCCCAATTCCTTCGCGCAGAAAGGCGCCGTGGCCGCGCTCAAGGGTTCGCAGCAGTGCGTGACCGACATGCGCGACGAATTCAACATCCGCCGCGAATACATGTATGAGCGCCTCGCCGCCATTCCGAACGTCTCGGCCGTCAAGCCTCTCGGCGCGTTTTACATGCTGGCTGACATCTCGAAATTCGGCCTCAGCTCGACCAACTTCGCCGACCGCTTGCTCAGCAAAGCGGAAGTGGCTGTCGTCCCGGGCATCGCCTTTGGCGATGACAAAACGGTGCGCCTGAGCTACGCGACCGACCTCGAGACGATCAAGACCGGTCTCGACCGCATCGAGCAGTTCAGCCGCACGATCTGACGGCGCGGCGCAACAGCGCCGTGGTGATGTCTGTCGGGCTGCCCATGCCGCACCGCAGCACGGCACTTCGCGGCCGCGTCCTTCTTCTTCCCGCCCCGGGCGTCACGGTCGAGACGCCCGCATCGCTTCAGCCGGCGCCTTCGGTGCGGAGCCGGCGGGCGATGTCTCCGGGGGAGCCGGTGCGGCGGGCGAGGAGATCGTAGCCGAGGGGAAGGATGAAGATGGTGAGGAAGGTGGCCAGCACCACGCCGCAGAGGACGACGGTGCCGATGACGATACGGGTTTCGGCGCCGGCCCCGAAAGCGAGAACCAGCGGCACGGTGCCGGCGGCTGTGGTGATGCCGGTCATGATGATCGGACGCAGCCGCACGCGGGATGCTTCGCGCAAGGCTTGGTCGAAGGCCATGCCTTCGTCGCGCAGCTGGTTGGCGAATTCGACGATGAGGATGCCGTTCTTGGCCGCGAGGCCGACGAGGACGATGAGTCCGACTTGGCTGTAGAGGTTGAGGGTGCCGCCGGTGAAGTAGATGCCGAAGACGCCGCCGGCGATGGCCAGCGGCACGGTGAGCATGATGACGGCCGGATGAATGTAGCTTTCGAATTGCGCGGCGAGGACGAGGAAAACAATGACCAGACCGAGGACGAAGACGAACAGGACGGCTTGTCCGGCTTCGCGGTAGTCTTTCGATTGTCCTTTGTAGTCGATGATGACCCCGGGCGGGAGAACCTCGCGGGAGGTTTTCTCGAGGTAATCGAGCATGCCGCCGAGGGTGGCACCTTCCGCGATGTTGCCTTCAATGGTGATGGAGCGCACGCGGTTGTAGCGGTTGAGGGTGCTCGAGTCGGCCAGCTCCGCAAGGCGGACGACATTGGAGAGCGGGATCAACTCGCCGGTGCGGTCGGAACGGATGTAGATGTTTTCGAGGGCTGACGGCGTGCGCTGGCGGTCGCGTTCGCCTTCGATGATGACGTCGTATTCCTCACCGTCCTCCACGTAGGTGGTGACGCGTCGCGAGCCGAGCATGGTTTCGAGCGTGCGGCCGACCGTTTCGACCGAGACACCAAGGTCCGCCGCCTGATCGTAATCGATCTGGACCTCGACCTGCGGTTTCGTTTCCTTGTA
>CAZEYV010000191.1:0-18054 GCA_964516705.1 uncultured Chthoniobacter sp. | reverse complement strand
CACAGCCAGACGAGAGGATTGGTCAACTTCGCCCAGAGGAGCGTGGAAACAATCACGGCGCCGAGGAGCAGGACACCACCCATGGTCGGCGTGCCCGCCTTGCCACCGTGCAGTTCGTGCAGGCGGTGCACTTCCTCCTGCGAGCGGATGGGTTGGCCGAGTTTGAGCGAAATGAGGCGACGGATGACCCAGTTGCCGAAGACGAGGCTGAGGAGGAAGGCCGTCACGCCGGCGGCCAGGGCGCGGAAGGTGATGTATTGGAAAACGTTGAAGGCCTTGAGGAAGTCCGAGCCGGTCTCCTTGCCGTAATCCGCGAGCTGGTAAAGGTAGTAGAGCATCAGGCGAAGTCCTCCAAAACCCGTTCCATGCGCGCCGCGCGGCTACCCTTGAGGACCACGGCATCGCCGGGACGGGACAATTCGCGCAGCAAACGCGCGGCCTCCGCGGTGTCGGCGGCATGACGCACATCGGCCAGACCGGAAGCCGCAGCCTCCTCGACAAGCGGCGCCGTCTCCGGCCCGACCGCAATGAGCACGTCCATGGTCGAGGCCGCGGTGCGTCCGACGCGGCGGTAACCTTCGTTCGCGTAGTCGCCGAGCTCGCCCATGCGTCCGAGCACCGCGAAACGGCGTCCGCCGCCGGGCAACCCGCGCAGGGCATGCAGCGCGGCCTCCATCGAGTCGGGGTTTGCGTTGTAGCTGTCATCGAGCACGGTCACGCCGCGCACGTCGAGGCAGGCGAGGCGCCGCGCGGACAATTTGGTCGCGGCCAGACCCGAGGCACATTCGCGCAGGGAAAGACCGAGTTCGAGACCGGCGGACACGGCGAGCAGCGCGTTGCGCACCATGTGCTCGCCGGTGACCGGAAGGTGCGTGGCCACACGTTCCTTGCCCCGCACCAAGTCAAAATCCAGACCGTGCGTCGAGGGACGCAGATTTGCAGCATGCAAGCCGTCGGCCTCACCGGCCCGGACCACGCGGGCTTTGGTCCGCGCGGCCAGCGCCGGGGTGAATTCGTCGGCTGAAGGCAAGAGCAACACGGCGTCCGCGGACAACACCTCGCCGAGCATCCCTTTTTCCATCGCGATGGCTTCGCGGGATCCGAGGTATTCGATGTGGGCCACGCCGATGTTGGTGATGATCCCGATGTCCGGACGGGCCAGGCGGGCCAGCGGTTCGATTTCGCCCGCGTGGTTCATGCCGATTTCCCAGACGCAGACCTGGTCGGACGTGGTGGCCGCGAGAATGGTGAGCGGCAGTCCGAGGTGGTTGTTGAGGTTTCCCTCGGTCTTGCTCACCGCGAATTTCGTCGCGGCGACCGAGGCGCTGAAATCCTTGGTGCTGGTCTTGCCATTGCTGCCGGTCAGGCAAACCACGCGCGCCGTGAGGCGGTCGCGGTGCCACGCGGCCAAGCGTTGCAGGGCGGCTTGCGTGTCCCCGACGTTGATCAGGGCAAAGCCGGGCGGGACATCCGCCGGTTGGCGCGAGACGACCGCGCCGGCGGCGCCGGCGGCCGCGGCCGCAGCGACAAAGTCGTGGCCGTCGAAATTCTCCCCGACCAGCGCCCAGTAAAGATCGCCGGCCTGCAGAGTGCGCGTGTCCTTCGAAATCGTGGTGATCTCGGCCCCGGCGGAGCCAGCCAGCACGCCGCCGCAGGCCGCAGCGATGATCGGAAGTGCCGTCGCGTCCATGATCAGGCCGCCCTCCCCCGGATGGCGGACGCCGCCTCGGCCGTGTCGTCGAAAGGCACGCGGCGGGCGCCGATCTCCTGGTAATCCTCGTGACCTTTGCCCGCCACCAGGACGATATCGCCCTCGCCGGCCAAGGCGATGGCGCGGCGGATGGCGGAACGACGGTCGGGCACGGTCTCGTGGTTTTGTCCGCGCAACGCGGAAGTGATCTGCTGGCAGATAGCCTCGGGATCTTCGCCGCGCGGGTTGTCCGAGGTGACGATGCACCAGTCGGAGAATTCCTCGGCGGCGCGGCCCATCGGGCCGCGCTTGGCCTTGTCGCGATCGCCACCGCAACCGAACACGGTGACAATGCGGGCCGGTTCGAGCGAGCGCAGGGTGCGCAGGACATTTTCCAGCGCATCGGGCGTGTGGGCGTAATCGACGAAGACGCGGAACGACTTGGGTCCCGGCACCAATTCGAGACGGCCGGGCACTTGCGGGGCGTTCTTCAGCGCGTCGACGGACTTGCGCACGTCGTGACCGAGCGCGTGCATGGAGGCCAGCGCGGCCAGGGCATTGTAGACATTGAACGTGCCGATGAGCGGCAGGCGCACGAGGAAGCTTTTGCCGCCGGCCTGCAGGGTGAACTGCGTGCCGTGCAGGTCGGTGCGCAGGTCGGCCGCGCGGAACATGGCGTTGGACGACTGTCCGAAGGTCACGGTGGTGACACGCGGGTCCATCTCGTCGAGCAGGCGGCGACCGTATCGGTCGTCGACATTGACCACGGCCGTGCCGCGCTTGTGCGTCTGGGCGGCGAGATGGACGAACAACTGCTGCTTGGCCGCGAAATAAGCGTCCATCGTCCCGTGATAATCGAGATGATCCTGGGTGAGATTGGTGAATACGGCCGCGTCGAACTCCACGCCGCGCACCCGGTCCTGGTGCAGGGCGTGACTGGAGACCTCCATGACCGCAGCCCGGCAATTGACATCGCGCATCTCGCGCAGGAGGCGCTGCAAGTCGTCGGATTCCGGGGTGGTGCGGGCGGCCGGCAACTCGCGCGGACCGACGACGTAGCGCACCGTGCCGATCAGCCCGCACGGGCGGTCGGCGACGTCGAGGAGGTGCTTGAGCAGGAAGGTGACGGTTGTTTTGCCGTTGGTCCCGGTCACACCGGCGGTCTGCAATTGGAGCGAGGGATGCCCGTAGAAAACGGCGGCGGCATCGGCCAGCGCGGCGCGCGGATCGGCGGTGCGGATGACGGTGGCACGGGGTGCCTCGAGATCGGCGGAGGTGATGACGGCGGACGCGCCCTTTTCCACCGCCTCGAGGATGTAACCGCCTCCGCCGGCCGCGGCCTCGCCGGTGCGCCCTGGCGTCACGCTGGGTAGCGCGACAAAGAGCGTGCCGGGTGCCGCCTGCCGCGAGTCGTGGGTCAGCGCCGTGATCTCGCGGTCGGCCGGACCGTCGACACGGACGGGTTCGGCCCGGAGGGCGGCGATGATTTTGGACAGTTGCATGCCGGTCAGTTGAATTCTTTGCCGAACGGCACAAGGGCGATGGTCGTGCCGTCGGGTTCCGTGGTTTCGGGAAGCAGATCGAGGTGGCGAGCCATGGCCTCGCCGATGCGCGAGAAAATCGGGGCGGCCACCGTGCCGCCGTAGTTGCGCGCGCCGGGTGTGCGCGCGTCGTCAACCAGCACGATGCCGGCGACCTCGGGATCGTTGGCCGGGAAATAGCCGGCGAAGGAGACGACGTATTTGCCCGGAGTGTAGCCGCCCTTGGGATCCACGCGCTGGGCCGTGCCGGTCTTGCCGGCCACGCTGTAGCCCGGGATGGCGGCGAGCGGTGCGGTGCCCCGTTCGCCGACCACGTCCTGCAGCGATGCTCCGACCTGCGCGGCGGCTTGCTCGGAGATGACGCGGCGCACCACTTGCGGACGAAACCCCACGACCTCGCGTCCGTTCCCATCGTGCACGGACCGGACGATCTGAGGCAGCATCATGTTCCCGCCGTTGGCGATGACCGACATGGCCATGGTGATCTGCAGCGGCGTGACCGCGATCTCGTGTCCCATGGGCACGCGGGTGATGGAAAGGCCGGTCCAGCGGTGGCGGGGGCGGACCAGGCCGGGAATCTCACCGGGGAGGCCGAGGTTGGTGCGTTCGCCGAAACCGAAGCGGCGGATGTATTCGTGGAAGGTGTCGGCGCCGATGTGCATGGCGATCTTGGCGCAGCCGATATTCGACGACTTCACCATGATGTCGTGCACGTTGAGCGTGCCGTAGCCGTGCACGTCCTTGAGCGTCTTGCCGGCGTAGGCGAAGCGTCCGTTCTCGCAGAAAAATTGGCTCTGCGGTGTGACCGCGTTCTCGTTGAGCGCGGCGGCAATGACGACGATCTTGAAGGTCGAACCGGGCTCGAACATCTCGATGATGGCGCGGTTTTTCTTCGCTTCCTCGGGGACCCCGCCGTGGTCGTTGGGATTGAAAGCCGGTTGCGTGGCCATGGCGAGGATCTCGCCGGTGCGCGGACGCACGAAGACGGCGGTGATCATGTTCGGGTTGAGTCGCTGGTAGGCTTCGGCCAATTCGCGATCGACGATGGCCTGCAGGCCCATGTCGATGGTCAGCTGCACCGTCATGCCGTCGCGGGCCGGACGCTCGATGCCGCGGTAGGCCACGATCTCGCGGCCGGTGCGGTCGCGCTCGGTGTAGACAAAGCCGTCCTCCCCGCGCAGGTAGGGCTCCATCATCATTTCCACGCCTTGGACACCCCGGCCCTCGTGGTCGAGGAAGCCGACAACGTGGCCGAGCATGTCCTCGTTCGGGTAGTTCCGCTTCGGCTCGCGCTCGAACAGCAGGCCGCGCAGTTTCTCCGCGGCCAGTTCCTCTTTGATCGCGGCCACCGTGACGGCACCGACCTTGCGCTGCAGGACGATGTAGGGCTTTTTCGAATCGATGCGCTTGGTCACCTGCTCCACCGGCCGGCCGAGGTGGCGCGAGAGAATTTCCGCCGTGCGCGCACGGTCGGTCAGCAGCGTGCCGTCAGCCACCACCGCGTAGATCGGCACGTTGTCGGCGAGGACTTCGCCGCGGGCATCGGTGATTATGCCGCGTTCGGCGGGGACGATTTTTTTGCGGGCCGTGGTATCGGCCACCGCGCGCTTGAACTCCTCGTGCTTGCCGACCTGGAGGTAAATCAACCGCCCGGAATAAATGCTCAGGACGAGTGCGAGGGCGATGCCGACCAGACCGGCTCTCTGGTGGACACCGCGGCTCATGGCAGTGCCTCCCCGTCCGGGGCGACGGCCACCACCGGTTGCGCGGCGAGGGCCGTGGTCTGCACGCGCAGGCGGGTCAGGCGCGCGTCCTGCACGGGGATCATTTCGATGAGACCTTCGGTGCGGCGCCGCTCGAGCGCGGGACGCGAGGTCAGGCGCATGATTTCGTTGCCCGCGACCTTGATCTTTTCGTCGAGGTCGGCCACGGCGTGCTCCAGCTCCCGGCAGCGGTCGCCGTCGACCTTGAGCTTGTGCTTCATGTGGACATAGCAAAGTCCGAGCAGCCCGAGGAACACGACGACCACCAGCCAGCGGGCCAGCGGGCCGAGCGGGAGGGCGTTGTCGCGATGGACGCGTTTCACGCCGCCACCTCCTGCCGCAGGGGCAAAATTTCCACCGCGCGCAGATGTGCCGAGCGGGCCCGCGGGTTGCGGTCCGTTTCGGGTCCGGCCGCGGACAAAGGTTTGCGCGTGAGGTCGCGGAAGCGCCACTCGGGATTGGGCCGCGGGGCGGGCCACTCGGGTCGGTCGAGCCACTGCTCGCTGCCGGTGCGGAAGAAGGCTTTGACCATGCGGTCCTCGAGCGAGTGGAAAGTGATGACAACAAAACGCGCGCCGGCCCGGAGGAGCGGCGGGATGGTCACGAGGGCGCGGCGCAGGGAGCCGAGTTCGTCGTTGACCGCGATGCGCAGGGCCTGGAAGACGCGCGTGGCCGGATGCACCCGGCCGCGGCGGCCGAGGACTTTCTCGATGAGCGCGGCCAGCTGGCCGGTGCGGGTGAAAGGCAGACGCTCGCGCTCGGCCACGATAGCGCGGGCCACGCGGCGCGCTTGCGGCTCCTCGCCGTATTCGCGGAAAAGTCCGGTCAATTCCGCCTCGCTGGCGGTGTTGACGAGCAACGCGGCGGGCTCGCCCGACGCGGGATCCATGCGCATATCGAGCGGACCATCGTGTCGGAAACTGAACCCGCGTTCGGGCGTGTCGAGTTGGTGGGAAGAAACACCAAGGTCGAGGAGCGCGCCGTCGAACGGCGCCGCGGCCCGCACCTCGGGCAGATCGGCCGCGTCGGCGAAGTTGCCGGATACCACGCGGAAGCGGTCGCCGAAAACAGCCAGCCGCGCGGCGGCGTGATCCAGCGACTCGCGGTCGCGGTCCAGGCCGACTACCCGCGCCCCCGCCTGCAAGAGCGCCGCGCTGTGTCCGCCGCCGCCGAGGGTGCCGTCGAGAAAGAGCAGGCCCGGGGCCGGACGCAACAACGCCACCACCTCGTCGCGCAGCACCGGCTCGTGCCAGTGGGGCGCGTCAGGGTTTGCGGGAGGATGCTTTTTTGCGGAGTCCAAATTGCTCATAGACAGTGCGCACGCGGAGCCGGAGGCAGGCCGCACCTTCGGAACGGCCCTCCGCGTCTTTCTTCGCGGAGAAACCGAAGGCGAATTTGCGGCCGGGTTTTGCCATGCGTTCGGATTCTTTTGTTCGGTTCGGGGGAAAGCCGGGGGCTACAGACCGACTTCTCCCGCCACCCGGCGGAAGACCTCGTCCTCGTCGGCCGATGCGGCCGTCCAGCTCTGCGAATTCCAGATTTCCATGCGGCTGTGCGTGCCGATCAGCACCACTTCGCCCGCGAGGCCGAGACGGCGGCAGTATTCCTCGGGCAGGAGCACGCGGCCCTGCTTGTCCACCGACACCATCTGGGCCAGCGCGTAAAAGCGGCGGATGAATTTGCGGCGGTCGGCCGGGGTGATCGACGCGTTGGCTTCGACGTCGGACTTCACGCGGTCGAATTCGTGCGGAGGCAGGATCATCAAAAAATTCCCCGCCGGATCCGGCACGGCGAAAAACTCGCCGCCTTCCTTCCCCCGCCAGCGCGACGGAATCGTCACCCGGTGCTTGTCGTCCACCGCGTGGCGAAACTCGCCGGCGTAAATCATGGGCATCGGAGCGGACTTGGACATTTTCAGGGTTGCGGTGCCATTCTGCACCACTTTGACCCACTTTAAACCACCAGAGCACAGGTGCGGTCAACTCTTTTCAGAGAAAAACCGGAAAAAAATTGCGGGCCTCCGGCAGGGTTGAGAGCGGATTTTCAGGGCCGCCGCTGACCAACCTCCCAAACCACCCGCGCGCAGGACGCCGCCTCGCGCACCGCATGGACGCGGAAAATGGAAACCCCGCGCCGCACTCCCGCCGCGAGACAGGCCCAGGTTCCGGCATCGCGATCGCGCGGTTCGGGCAGGCCGAGAACGTCGCCGATCACCGTTTTGCGCGAGACGGGCATGAGGACCGGGCGTCCGAGCGCGACAAGGCGCTCCGTTTCGCGCAAGAGCCGCAGGTTGTCCCCGCGCTGTTTGGCGAAATCCAATCCGGGGTCGAGGATGATCGCCTCGCGCGGCAACCCGGCCCGCTCCGCCAATTGCATCTTCTCCGCGAAAAAGCGCAACTGCTCGCCGACGATATCGCGCCACATCACTTCGGTGCGCGCGATTTTCGGCTCCCCCACCGAGTGCATGATGAGCAGCGAGGCCCCGTATTCCGCCGCCAGGCGCGCGTTTTCATCGTCGGGCAGCGCACTCATGTCATTGAGCAGTTCCGCCCCGGCCGCGAGCAAGGCCCGGGCGACCTCCGGACGCCACGTGTTGACCGACAAGACCGCCGGCTGCGACTGCTCCCCGTCGCGCACCGCCCAACCGGCGCGCGCGGCGAGAAATTCCCCCACGAACGGACGCACGCGCCGGATTTCCTCGGCGGCCGGAATCGCCGCGCGGTTGGTCCGCGCGCTTTCCCCCCCCACATCGATGATGTCCGCCCCGTCGGCGACCATGCGCCGCGCCCGTTCCAGCGCCTCGTCCACCGCCAGCGTGCCGTCGCCGCTGAACGAGTCGTCGTTGAGATTGACGATACCCATGATCAGCGGGCGCCGCGGAAACTCGACGGCACGGTCTTTAAACTGCCAACGCATCGGCGGCATGCTGCGCCACGCGACCCCGCACCGCAAGCAGGGCGCATCTCTGCTTGAGCATGGCGCCGGACTCCGCCACGCTCCCCCGCAGGCGCCCGCCATGCAATTCATCGAATCCGTCTACCGCCGGCTCCGGCGCCATCCCAAACGCATTGTTTTCCCCGAGGGTGAAAACGTCCGCGTGCTCCAAGCCGGACGCCGCTTCTACGAACTCGGCCTCGGCGTGCCCATCCTCCTCGGCCGGCGCGCCGTCATCGAGCAAACGGCCCGCCGCGAGAACATCCCCTGCGACCGCTTCGGCGTGATCAATCCGGAAACATCCTCCGATCTGCCCGACTTCTGCCGCTTCCTCGAAACTCTCGACCACTACAAGAAACTCGGCCTCACCGACGCGCGGGCCACGCTGCTCAATCCGAATTACTACGCCGCCATGATGGTGCAATACGGACGTGCCGACGGCGTGGTCGGCGGCATCGGTTCGGCCACCGGCGCGCTGCTGCGTCCGCTCCAGCGCGTGGTCAAACCGGCCCGCGGTCACGTGGTCAACAGCTGCGTTGTGGCCGACACCGGGCACCCCGAACTCGGCCATGACGGCATGCTGGTGCTGGCCGACTGCGGCGTCATTCCCTCGCCCGATGTCGAGGAACTCGCGACCATCGCGCTGCAAGCCGCGCATCTTTGCCGCCAGTTGACCGGCGAAACCCCGCGCGTCGCCCTCCTCAGCCATTCCTCCAAAGGCAGTGCCGTCACCCGCGGCACCCAGAAAATGGCCGCCGCCGCGGCGCTGGCCCGGCAACGTGCGCAGGAACGCCACCTCGAGGTCGAGATCGACGGCGAACTGCAGGTCGATGCCGCGCTGCAACCCGCCACCGCGCGCGTCAAGGGCCTGTCGGGCACCGTGGCCGGCCGCGCCAACGTGCTTGTTTTCCCCGACCTGAACAGCGGGCATATCGCCGCGCGTCTCTTCGGACTGCTCGGCGCCAAGGCCTACGGACAAATCCTCACCGGCTTGGCCAGGCCCGCGGCCGACGTCTCGCGGGCCGACGACGCCGAAACCATTGCCGCGGTGGCCGCGATCGTCGGCTTGCAGGCCATCGAAATGCGCCGCCTGCAGGAAATGGCCGAGGAAGAGAAGAAAAAGAAGCGCGCCTGACCGGCCTCACGCGGGGCGCGTGCGCTCGAGAATTTCGATCGTCCGGCGCACGTTGTCCGCCAGCGTGAAACGTCCCGCCGCCGCGCGGCACGCGGCTTCCGCTTCGGCGGCCCGTCCGCCCTCCGCCCAGTAATGCAGCGCCGCGGCGAGCGTCGCCACGTCATGCGGTTCCCCCGCCACAGAACCGGTGATCCCTTCCTCCAAAATCTCCGCGCAGCCGTTGGCCGCGGTGGTGATGACCGGACGCCCCAGCGCAAGGGCTTCGAGGCAGGCGTTGCTGAACGGATCGTAGACCGTGGGAAGAATGAAAACATCCGCCGCAGCGAGCAACGGCCGCACATCCTTCTGCGGACCGAGGAAAGCGACACCGGGTGCGCGGTGGCGGCGTTCCGGACCGCGCCCCGCCACGGCCAGCACCGCGCCGGGCAAACGCGCGCGCCGCAGCGCCGACGCCGCGAAGCGCAATCCTTTGCGCTTCCAACCGGTGCCGATGAAAGCCGCAATGAAACGGTCCCCGGGCAAACCCAACCGCCGCCGCGCCTCGTCGCGCGCGGGCACGCCCGCGGCGAAATCGTCCGGGACAGCATTGCGCACCAGGTGCACACGGTCGGACGGGTAATCCGAATACGCGGCGATCTCGCGCGCGACCATGTTCGAATTGACGATGACCGCCCCGGTGTCGCGCCCAGTGAAGCAATGCTGCTCGAGTTGCCGCATCCGGCGCTGCTTCGGAAAGAAAGAGCGCAGGCACGACTCCCAGCCCGGATCGTAAACCGCGCGCCGCTGCAACCACGCGGCCAGCACGCCGTCGCCGGCGCGGTAGCAGTCCGCGGAAAACAAACGCTCGAGGCTGAAGACAAGGCCGTCCGGCCACGTTCCCCGCCAATGCGCCACGGCGCGGGCGAATTCCCACGGACCGCGCGCCGGCAGCGTCCGCTGGGCCACGCCGCCGCAGGCTTCCCGCGGCCACGGTCGGTCATTGACCAGCAAGACCTCGTGTCCGTGGTCACGCGCCGCCGCGGCGAAACGTCCGAGGAACTTTTCCGCCCCGCCCGTCGGCGAGTAGCCGCGGCGGACCAAAGCGATCGGCCGCGCCGCGCTCACAGGGCTCCTCCCGAAATTTCCACGATTTCCTCGACCTCGCGTTCGCCGCCGCCTTCCGCCGCGGCGCCGTTGGCCACCGGGCCGCCGAGGGCGGGGAAGAGGACGAAGCCGCGGTCGAGGCCTTGCGGCGGCAACAGCGAGCGCCATGTTTTCAAGCCGGGGAAAGGCGGTTCGGGCGCGGGCCACTCGCCCTGCCCCATGAGGGTGACCTGCTCGTCCACGGCCATCGAGCGGGCATCCTCGCCGGCCGCGGCCCAAGCCTCGAGTTGCACCCAGCCCGCCGGTTCGAATTCGAGGCGGTAGGGCGGAACCTCCTCGCCGAGGGACGCCGGGAGGAGTCCGCGCCAGCCGCGGACGTCGGCAAAACCCGGTCGCACCAGCGCGCCGATGCCGGCGAGGGGCGAAAATTCCCAGCCGGCCTCGGCCAGCGAGGCCGCTTCGCCGCGGCGGAATTCGGCGAGCAACTTCGGGGGCTCCTTGGTCCGCGAGAGCTGCGCGAATCCGATGATCCCCTGCGCGATCGATTCCGCGAGGCGCTCGCGCCACTTTTCGTCGGTCATCAATTTGGCGTCGCGCGGATTGCTCATGAAGCCGCCCTCGACCAGCACCGCCGGGGTCGTGGCGCGCCGCAATACGGCGAAACGCGCGCGCTTCATCCCGCGGTCGAACATCGGCAGGCGTCCGAGCATCGCCTGGTAAATGGACGCGGCCAACGCCTGGCTCGCGTGGTCCAGGCGATGACCCGGCTCGGCGGAAAAACTGCGTCGCGTCAGGTAGGCATCGTGGCTGTTCGGCGCCCCGCGCGGGGTCAGGGTGAAAATCTCGTAACCGGTCGCGGCGGAAACACGCTCGCCCGAGGCGTTGAAATGCATGCTGACGAAGATCGTGCCGGGATCCTCGCGCTGCAGTTGCGTGGCGATGGCCGGACGTTTCTCCAGCGGGATGAACTGGTCACCCTGCCGCGTGATAACCACCCGCAGCCCCGCCTCGCGGAGGTAGGGGCGCATGCGGCGGCAGATATCGAGGTTGTAGTTTTTCTCGGCACCGTAGCGGTTCACCGCCCCGCGGTCGTGGCCCCCGTGCCCGGGATCGAGCACCACCGTGCGCACCGGCTTGAGATTCGGGATGCGCTCCGGACGCATCAGCGGATCCAGCGTCTTGGAAAGATCCATGCGCGACACGTAGAACCGGCCGCCGAAATAAATGACCGGGAAGGACAGCCAGTGCTTCACCCCGTCGATGCGCGCCTCGCGCGAACCGGCGCGGAAATCCATGCTGCGCCCGGCCGAGACGAGCGACACCGCGCGGTCGCCGCGCGGACGGACCTGCAATTTGTAGAAGGCCGCGACTTGCGTGACCGGCAGGTAATCGCGCCCGCCGAGTTTGCGGATCTTCCAGGACGAAGCCCCCGCCTCCGCCGCGCCCAGCACGAGGAGAACGAGCACGAGCCACCCGCAGAGGACGGGTTTTGCTTGGGCCGGGCGGGGCATCATGGGCCGCGCACCCTACCCGAACACCGCCGCGGCAACAACCCCGTTAGCCCTCGTCATCCTCCTCGTCGCGCGGCGGGGCCAGCCGGCGGTATTCTTCGATGACTTTGGCCGCG
Organism: uncultured Chthoniobacter sp.; assembly: GCA_964516705.1. Classification (GTDB taxonomy): domain Bacteria; phylum Verrucomicrobiota; class Verrucomicrobiia; order Chthoniobacterales; family JACTMZ01; genus JACTMZ01. The sequence goes on along the minus strand of CAZEYV010000191.1, from coordinate 6,281 downwards.
GTGTGACCGAGGAGAGCGGCGACGCCGACGGTCAAGAGCAGTCCGCCGCCCCAAAGAAAGTATTCGGCCGGACCCGGCTCGGTTTCGCCCCGCAGAATACGAAGCCCCAACTGCCCCAGCGTGCCGAGGTAACAGTAGAGGAAAATGCCCGGCAAACGCCCCAGCGCGACCCATTTCATACACTCCCAAAACCCCACCTTGGTGATCCCGTAGAGATAGTTGAAGAGACTGGTCGGGAATAGCGGGTTCAATTGGCTGTAGAAAATGATGCGCGGTCCATGCTTGGCAATGGCCCCATCCAAGGCCGCCCAGCGCGGGTCGCGCAGTATGCGCTGGCGCACGAACTTCCGTCCGAGTTTGTGCCCGACGAAAAATGCCACCGCCGCACCCAGCAGGTTGCCGGCCAGCACCAGGACCGTCCCCCACCACAAGCCGAAGAAAAATCCGCCCCCCAAGCTGAGAATCCCCCCCGGCAGAAACAACACCGTGGCCGCCATGACCAGCAGCGGGTAAATGACGATACTGAGCGCCCCCCAACCGCGCACCACATCCTCCGTTTCCTCCACCGCGCCGAGGAACGGTGCCGACCGCGCCACGTAAATCAGGGCGCCGACCACGAGCAAGGCGACCAGCGCCTGACCCAACGTCGCTTTCCACGCCGAGCGCATGCCTTAAACCGTGCCCCGCCGGCGCCGCACCATCCAGACGCAAAGTGCGAACATGAGCGCGGCAAAAACCACCGACACGGACAGCGCCAGCCCGTAACCAGGCACCAAACCCAGCGCGGCGCCGTCGCCGTAGAACGCGCGTCGCACCGCCGCCGTGCCATAGGCCACCGGATTGACCGCCACGGCATGGCGCATCCAGGAATCCGCCGCCGCCGGAAACAGCGCGCCGGAAAGCAGCCAGAGCGGCATGATCAAGACATTCATGATCGCGGGAAAAACCTGCGTCGATTCCAGCGGCCAAGCCACGAGAAAACCGAGGCCGGTCAGCGCGAAGCCGACCACGAACAAGGCCGGCAACAAGCGCGCCAGCACCGCCGCGTCCAGCGGCACCCCGGCCAGAGGCGCGGCCAGACAGAAGAGCAAGGCCTGCCCGACCGCCAGCGTCGTGCCGCCCAGCAACTTCCCCAGCACGATCGCCTCCGGCGCGACCGGCGCGACCAAGACACCCTGCAGAAAACCCTCGCGCCGGTCCTCGATGACCGAGATGGTCGAAAAGACCGCGGTGAAAAGCAGGATGAGCACCACCGTGCCCGGGAAAAAGTAGGCCAAGTATGTCATATCCGCGGGCCAGCCCGGCAGACGGAACCCCGGGCCCACCCCGGACCCGATCAGCACCCAGAAAACCAGCGGCGCGCCCAGCGCCCCGATGATCCGGTTTTTCTGGCGCAGAAAACGGACCATGTCGCGTTGCCACAAGGCGAACACGGGCCCCCAGAAATGCGATCCCGCCGCCGTGCTCATCGGCGCTTCCTCCTCCCGCCGGCCGTTTCGAAGAACGGCCCGCCCAGCCGCTCGCCCGTCAGGTGCACGAAGACGTCCTCCAGCGTGGGACGACCCGCGGTCACGGCCAGGATTTCCCCGGGGAACGCCTCGACAATCCGCGCCACCTGCTCGTGCGCCCGCGGGACTTCCACCCGCACTGTCCCGTCATGCACCGAGGCCGCCCAACCGAACTCCGCCTGCAAACGCCCGGCCAGCCGGTCCGGTTCGCGTCCGGTCAAAGTGAGCACATCCGCCCCGATCATCCCGCACAGCGCCTCCGGGGTGTCGCAGGCCAGCAACTTGCCCTGATGCAAAATGGCCGCGCGATCGCAACGCGCAGCCTCGTCCATCAAATGGGTGGTCAGCACCACGGTCATGGCGGACTCCGCGCGCAACTGCCCGATGATGCTCCACAAATCAACCCGCGCCACCGGATCGAGACCGGTCGAAGGTTCGTCCATCAAAAGCACACGCGGCCGCGGCAGCAGGCTCTTGGCAATCTCGACCCGCCGCTGCAAACCGCCCGAAAGTGTTTTGACCCGCTCGGACCAGCGGTCGGCCACGCGCAAAGATTCCGCTGTCTCCCGCATGCGCGCCTCGAGCGGCGCGCCGCGCAGACCGTAAAGATGGCCGCCATAGCGGAGGTTTTCCGCCACGGTCAAATGCGGGTCCAGGCTCGGGGACTGGAAAACCACCCCGAGGCAGGAGCGCACCGCCGGCGCCTCCCGCTCCACGTCATGACCGCAAATCCGCGCCGCGCCGCCGCTCGGGGCCAGCATGGTGGAAAGGATCCGGAAGAGCGTGGTTTTTCCGCCGCCATTCGGGCCGAGCAGCCCGAACACTTCGCCCTCGCGAACGGCGAAACTCACATCGTCCAAAGCCACGCGCGCGCCGAAGACCCGCCGCAGCCGGTCGGTTTCCACGGGATGCACGGTCACGGGTTGGACGGCGCCTCCGCTGCGGGAGCCGGGACCGGCACGACGCGCACTTCGACGGACGGGGCAACGCCGCGCCACCAGGCCACGCCGTAGCCGGCGATGAGCAGGGCCGCGCAGGCCAGCAAAACACCGGCACCCGGAAGGGAAACCGCATCAGATAGTCCGTCAGTGCCTTGCATCGCCCAAGCATCCTGCCGCGGTCCGAGGCTTGGCAACGCAATTTTCCCCTTGGGCACACCGCCCCGCACGTGCACCATCGCCGGTTCTTCCACCATGCCCGCCGACCGCCCCATCACCGCACTTCTCGCCGAGAAACGCCCTCTGCTTTCTGTCGAATTTTTCCCGCCGAAAAATGACGAGGGCGGCGCGCAGCTGCTCCGCGCCGCCGAAGCCCTGCGCCCCTACCGTCCGGACTTCGTCTCGATCACCTACGGCGCGGGCGGCACCACGCGCGAGCGCACCTTCCAATACGCCAAAATCCTGCGCGAGGAATTCGGCTGGCTCGTCATGCCCCACCTCACCTGCGTCGGGTCGACCAAGTCCGAACTCCTCGACATCGTCGCCGGCTACCACGCCGACGGCATCCGCAACATCATGGCCCTGCGCGGCGATCCGCCCAAAGGGGAGAGCGAATTCGTCCCTTGTCCGGACGGACTCCGTTACGCCAGCGACCTCGTCGCGCTCATCCGCGGGAGTTTCCCCGACATCTGCCTCGGTGCCGGTGCCTATCCGGAAAAGCATCCCGAGGCCGCGTCGATGGAGGAAGACCTGCGTCATCTCAAAATCAAAGCCGAGGCCGGCGCCTCTTTCCTCACCACGCAGCTCTTCTTCGACAACGAGCAATATTTCAAATTCCTCGACGCCTGCCAGGCCCACGGCATCGATCTGCCGGTCCTGCCCGGTCTCCTCCCCGCCCTCTCTCTCGCGCAGGTGCAACGCTTCGGGCCGATGTGCGGCTCCTCGCTGCCGACCGCCCTCGTCGAGCAGTTGCAGGTCGTCGACGACAATCCGCGCGCCGCCGAGGCGGTCGGCGTCACCTGGGCCTACCACCAGATCCGCGAACTCCTCCGCCACGGCGCACCCGGCGTGCACCTTTACATTCTGAACCGCTCCGGCGCCGCCATCACCCTGGCCCGCTCGCTCGAGCGCGCGGCCGCCTGATTTCTTTCATGTCCGAAGCCGTCGCCAACCCGCTCCGCGCCAATCTGGTCAACCGCCCCGTGCCCGACCCCTGCGTCGTCGTCATCTTCGGCGCGACCGGCGACCTCACCCGGCGCAAACTCATCCCCGCGCTCTACAATCTGGCCGCGGACGGCAACCTGCCCTCCTCGCTGGCCGTCGTGTGCTTCGCCCGACGCGACAAAACGAGCGAAAGTTTCCGCGAGGAACTGGGCGAAGCCGCGCGCAAATATTCGCGGCGACCGGTCAACGACGAACTCTGGTCACGCTTCGCGGCCAACATCTTCTACCATCGCAGCAGCTTCGACCAGGCCGACGGCTACACGTCGCTCGGGCGCGAACTCGCCGCCATCGACCAACGCCTCGGCACGCAGGGCAACCGGCTTTTCTACCTCGCCTCGTCGCCGACAGAATTCGATGTCATCCTCGAGAACCTCCGGGGCAGCGGACTGAGCCACGCCAAACCCGGCGCCTGGTCGCGCCTCATCGTGGAGAAACCTTTCGGCACCGACCTGCCCAGCGCCCACCGCCTCAACGACGCCGTCGCCGCCGCCTTTCCCGAGCGCGACACCTTCCGCATCGACCACTACCTCGGCAAGGAAACCGCGCAGAACATCATGGTCCTGCGCTTCGCCAACACGGTGTTCGAGGCGCTGTGGAACCGCCGCTACGTCGACAACGTGCAGATCACCGCGAGCGAACCGCTCGGCGTCGAGTCGCGCGCCGGCTACTACGAACACTCCGGCGCCCTGCGCGACATGGTGCAGAACCACCTGCTCCAACTCCTCTGCCTCACCGCGATGGAGCCGCCCATCGATCTCGGGGCCGACGCCGTGCGCAACGAAAAAGTGAAAGTCCTGCAGGCCCTGCGCCCGCTGACCGGCGAAGCCGTGGCGCGCAATGTCATCCGCGCGCAATACACCGCGGGCTTCATCAACGGAAGCGAAGTTCCCGGCTACCGGCAGGAGCCCGACGTCGCGCCGGAATCGCTCACCGAAACCTTCGTCGCCCTGCGCCTGCACATCGACAACTGGCGATGGGCCGGTGTCCCGTTTTTCATGCGCGTGGGGAAACGCCTGCCCAAATCCGGCACCGAGATCGCCATCCAGTTCCGCGGCACCCCGCCCGTCCTCTTCAACCGCGAAAGCAAACTGCAGGACCCGAACGTCCTCGTCATCCGCATCCAGCCCGACGAGGGCATCTCGTTCCGCATGGCCGCCAAAATGCCCGGCGCCATGTTGCAGCTCGAACCGGTGAAGATGGATTTCCACTACGGCACATCCTTCGGCAAGGCCACGCCCGAGGCTTACGAGCGTCTCCTCCTCGACGCCATGAGCGGCGACGCCACGCTTTTCGCCCGCCGCGACGAGGTGGAACACGCGTGGCGGTTCATCGACGACATCCGGGCCGCCTGGCACGACGGGGCCGCTCCCCGGCTCGATTTCTACCCGGCCGGATCATGGGGTCCGCGCGAGGCGGACGAACTGCTCGCGCAGGACCACGCCGTGTGGCGCCGGTTGTGAGATGACCGCCGCGCCCGCCATCTCCCCCGGTCTACCCGTCGAAGTCGGCGACATCGACCGGCAACTGGGAATGCTCTGGGAAAACTCCAACGCGGCCAAAGTCCGCGCGTCACTCGTCAACTTGGTCATCTACAGCGAAGCGGCCCACGCCATTGCGGCCAACACCCCGCTGCTCTCCGAGATTGCCGCCGACCACGCCTTCCGCGCGCTCCTCGTGCAGGGCCATCCGCTCGCGACGCAATCTGCCGTCCACGCGTGGATCACCGCCCACTGCCATTTGCGCGAGGCGGGCAAAAAAGAAATCTGTTCCGAGCAAATCACGTTCCAGCTCGACGGGCCCGCCGCCGGTCGCCTGCCCAGCATCGTCTTCTCCCACCTCGACACCGACTTGCCGCTCTACCTCTGGTGGCAGGGCGACCTGCATCCCGATCCGGACCCGGGACTCTGGCGCTGGGTCGACCGGCTCATCATCGACAGCCACGCGTGGTCCGCCCCCGCCGCGCAGTTCCGTATCCTGCAGGAAGTCCGGTCGCTTTCCCGTCCGCGCTCCGCACTCTGCGACCTCAACTGGACGCGACTTTTCCACCTGCGCTACGCCGTAGCCCAAATCTTCGACTTGCCCGCCGCGCTGGAGCGTCTCGGCCGTCTCGACCACGTCGACATCGCCCACGCCCCGGGCTACCGGCTCACCGCGCTGCAACTTCTCGGCTGGCTGGCCAGCCGCCTCGGTTGGCATCTCGACCACGGCGCAGACGGTCCCGTCTTCCGCCGCCGTGACGGCGGACATGTCGTCTGCCGTTTGCACGAGGAACGCGACGCGTCCGCCTGCGTCCCCTCCGTGCGGCTCGGTCTGGGCGACGCCTCCGCTTCGGTGCGGCGCGAGGAAAAGGCGGACTACTACCTCGCGGAATTCACCGCTCCGGATCATGCGCCCTTCGCGCAGATGCTCCCGGCCGGACGCGAAAAAACATCCGACATTTTGCTCTCCGAATTGAGCCGGATCAGCCGCCCCCCTCTGTTCTGGCCGTCCATCCGCGCAATCGAGCCCCTTCTTTCCTAGATCCGGCGCCGCCGCGCTTGCCAGTCCGCCGCCGGACCTGCAAAATACACTGCTTTATGCGCAAAAAGATCATCGCGGCGAATTGGAAGAT
>CAZEYV010000190.1:0-18400 GCA_964516705.1 uncultured Chthoniobacter sp. | reverse complement strand
CGGGTGACGGCGCGGCGGCGGGAGGAGCGACCGGGGCCGCGGCAGGGGCAGGGGCGACGGGAGCGGCGGCGGGGTCGGGGGCTTCTTCGATCAGACCGACGACTTCGCCGATTTTGACTTCCGTGTCGGCGGGCGCCTTGATGCGGACCACGCCGGCGGCTTGGGCCGCCACTTCGGTCGAGACTTTGTCCGTATCGAGCGTGAAGAGCAGGTCGCCGGCGCGCACGTAGTCGCCGTCTTGCCGGTGCCAGAGGGAGATGATTCCGGAGGAGATGGATTCCCCGACGGCGGGGACCTTGATTTCGGCGCTCATGAAAGGACGAGACTACACTTCGAAAGCGCGGGTGACGAGTTCGGCCTGCTGGAGGCGGTGGATGGCGAGGGCGCCGACCGCGGGGCTCGGGCTTTCCGGACGTCCGGCGTAGTGGATGTTGCACCCGAAAAGCTCGCGCAACTTCATGGCCATGTAGGACCACGCGCCCATGTTGCGCGGTTCTTCCTGGCACCAGACGATGCGCTTGAGGTTCGGACAGCTGTTGGCGATGCGTTTGATCTTCTCGGTGTGCAGCGGATAGAGCTGCTCGACGCGCAGGATGGTCGTGTCGGTCGCACCGCGTTTTTCCTGCTCGGCCTTGAGGTCGTAATAGACTTTGCCCGAGCAGAGGACGACCCGCGTGATCTGCGCGCGGTCGTCGGGCAGCGGGTCGGCCAGGATGGCGTAGAATCGCCCGCCGGTGAAATCCTTCTGCGTGGAGACGACGAGCGGATGGCGCAGGAGGCTCTTTGGTGTCATAATGACGAGCGGCTTGCGGTAATCGCGGTGGATCTGACGGCGCAGCGCGTGGAAATACTGCGCCGGCGTGGTCAGGTTGCAGACCTGCATGTTGTTGTCCGCGCAGAGCTGCAGGAACCTCTCGAGCCGCGCGCTCGAATGCTCGGGCCCCTGCCCTTCGTAGCCGTGCGGCAGAAGCATGACGAGCGAGCTGGGGCGCTGCCACTTGGATTCGGCCGAGGCGATGAACTGGTCGATGATGACCTGCGCGCCATTGACGAAGTCGCCGAACTGCGCCTCCCACATGCAGAGCATTTCGGGGTAATCGAGCGAGTAGCCGTAGTCGAAACCGAGCACGGCGGCTTCGCTCAGGAGGCTGTTGTAGACGCAGAAACGGGCCTGCCCGTCTTTCAGATGATTGAGCGGCACGTGGTCGACGCGCTGTTCGGCGTCATAAAACGTCGAATGGCGCTGGCTGAACGTGCCGCGGCGGCTGTCTTGTCCGGAAAGACGCACGGGCGTGCCTTCGACGAGCAGGGAACCGAAGGCGAGCGCCTCGGAGAAGGCCCAGTCGTAGGGTCCGCCCTCGCGCAGGATTTCCAGCCGCCGGTCGATGAGCATGCGGCGGACTTTGGGCAGGATGTGGAAACCGTCCGGCACGCGGCAAAGTCCCTCGACCACCTCGCGGAGCAGACCGGCGCTGATCGCGGTATGGACGGGTTCGTAGGAATACGGGGGCTGGAAGACGGCGGTCGATCCGGCGAAGCGTCCGCCTTCCCGGCGTTCGCTTTCGGTTTTTTTGACGATGTCGAACGCTTCCTCGAGGTCGGCGGCGGCTTCTTTTTTGATCTCCCCGGCTTCGGCCGGCGTGACCGAGCCGAGGCCGGCGAGCTCGTTGACGAAAATCTCGCTGGGCAGCGGGTGCTTGTTGATCGCGTTGTAAAGGTGCGGCTGGGTGAAAGTGGGCTCGTCGCCTTCGTTGTGTCCGTGGCGGCGGTAGCAGTAAAGATCGATGACCACGTCGCGTCCGAATTCCTGGCGGAAGTCGAGGGCGAGTTGCGCCACGGTGGCCACGGCCAGCGGGTCCTCGCCGTTGACGTGGAAAATGGGCGCATCGATCATTTTCGCCACGTCGGTCGGGTAGAGGCTGGAACGCGCGTCGGCCGGGAGGGTGGTGAAACCGATCTGGTTGTTGACGATGATGTGGACCGTGCCGCCGGTTTTGTAGCCCGGGAGCTGCGACATCTGGAAAACTTCGGCCACGATGCCCTGCCCGGCGAAGGCGGCATCGCCGTGGATGAGGAGCGGGAGAACTTTCTGGCGCTTGCCGGTGTCGCCGAGGATCCGCTGGCGGGCGCGGGCCATGCCTTCGACCACGGGATCGACCGCTTCGAGGTGGCTCGGGTTCGGGGCGAGGCGGACAGTGACCTTGTGGCCGGTGGATGTTTGGCGTTCGGCGAGATAGCCGAGGTGGTATTTGACGTCGCCGTTGCCGCCGACCACGTCGGGGATGAAGTTTTCCGAGAACTCGTTGAAGATGAGGGTGAGCGGTTTGCTCAGGAAATTGGCCAGGACGTTGAGGCGTCCGCGGTGGGCCATACCCATGACGATCTCCTCGACTTTGCCCGCCTCGCAGCGCTGCAGGATGGTGTCGAGGATGACGAGGAGCGACTCGGCGCCCTCGAGCGAGAAACGTTTCTGCCCGACGTAGCGCGTGTGGAGGAAATGCTCGAAGGTTTCCGCCTCGTAAAGCTGGCGGAGGATGGCGCGGTGCAGGTCCGCGTCGGCCCGGTTGCCGTTGCCGCGGTTTTCCACGCGCTCGCGGATCCAGTTGCGCAGGCGCGGATCCTGGATGTGCATGAACTCGGCCCCGATGGTGTCGCTGTAGATGTCGCGCAGTTCGGAAATCATCTCGCGCAGGAGCATCGGCTTGCCGTCGCGGAAATATTTCGAAGCGACCGTGCGCTCGAGGTCGCTTTCGGTGAAGCCGATGGCCTTGAGCGTGAGCAGCGGATTCTCCGGCGGTTCGGGCGTGAGCGGATCGAGGCGGGCGATGGTGTGGCCGAGCGTGCGGTAGGAATAGGCCAGCGAGTCCGCCCGGCGTTCCAGCGCGGCATCCTCCGGCACGGCGGCGCGCGCGCCCTCGGCCAGTTCCTCGGACTGCGTCAGCCCGAGTTCGAACCCCTCGAAAAAGGCGTTCCACTCGGGCGCGACAGATTCGGTGTCATTTTTCCAAAGCTCGTAATTTTGCTCGAGCAGTTGGGAATTCCAGTTTCCCGACAAGGATTGGCTCATGGATGCGGCGAGCGGGAAGAATCGCCCCAAGCGGGCCGGCATGCAACACAGACACGCACGCGGGGAGGATTTTTTCTGTTGGGGGCCCGGGGACAGGGTGACCGCTTGCCAGCGCCTCCCGCGCACGGCATATTTACTCTTTCAGCCCGGCCCCGGAGGCGGGAGCGGGCCCGTGTCATGATCAAGGTTGAAGGACTGACCAAAAAATACGCCGGCGTCACAGCCATCCGCGATCTCGATTTCACCGTCGAGAAGGGGGAAATTGTCGGGTTTCTCGGACCCAACGGCGCGGGCAAGAGCACGACCATGCGGATCCTGTCCTGTTACCTGCCGGCCACCGGCGGGAGGGCCAGCGTGGCCGGTTTCGACGTGGCCAGCCAGTCGCGCGAGGTGCGTTCCCGCGTCGGTTACATGCCGGAAAACGTCGCGCTTTACCCGGAGATGCGCGTGCAGGAATACCTCGAATACCGGGCCGCGCTCAAAGGCATCCGGGGCCGCACCAACCGGCAGCGCGTCAATGCCGTGAAGGAACTCTGCGGACTGCGCGACGTGGAGCGGAAACTGGTCGGCGCGCTGTCCAAAGGCTACCGCCAGCGCGTCGGCCTGGCCGACGCCCTCCTGCACGACCCCGACCTGCTCATCCTCGACGAACCGACCATCGGCCTCGACCCGAACCAGATCCGCCAGGTCCGCCAACTGGTCAAAGACCTCGGCAAACGCCACACCATCCTGCTTTCGACCCACATCCTGACCGAGGTCGAAATGACCTGCAGCCGGGTGCTCATCATCAACCAGGGACGCATCGCCGCCTCGGACACGCCCGAGGCGCTGGCCGGACGCGTGCGCACGGCGGGCGGGCTCCGGGCGGAAATCCTCGCGCCGGCCGCCGGGCTCGAGACCGCGCTCTCCGCGCTCTCCGGCGTGCGCAAAACCGATATCCTGCCGCTTGAAGACGGCTGGCACGAATGCCGCCTGCGCACCGATGCGGGCCATGATCCGCGCGCGGAAATCGCCCGCCTCGCGGCCGAACGCCGCTGGCCGTTGCGCGAGCTCGGACAGGAACAAGTCAGCCTCGAGCGGGTTTTTGCCGAGATCACGCAGGCCGGGGAAATCTGACGCCATGCTCACCTTCCTCACGCTGCTCAACCGCGAAATCCGCGCCTTCTTCCTCTCGCCCGTCGCCTGGGTCGTGCTTTTCTTCTTCCTCCTGCTCACCGGGTTCAATTTCTACGCCGGCGTGGCGGCGCTCAACCGCGGGCCGAGCGAGGTCACGGTGGTCGAGGCGTTTTTCAACACCGTCTTTTTCTGGTTCGGCTTCATCCTCGTCCTGCCGCTCATCACCATGCGCCTTTTTTCCGAGGAATACAAAATGGGCACGATCGAACCGCTCATGACCGCGCCGGTGCGCGACAGCCAGGTCGTGCTGGCCAAATACCTCGCCGCCGTTTTCTTTTTCATCGTCCTCTGGCTGCCGAGCCTCCTCTACTTTGTCATATTCCAGCAACTCACCCGGATCGACGCCGGCGGGGCGGCCGGGCCCTACATCGGCGCTTACGCGATGCTCCTGCTCATGGGCATGTTCTACCTCGCCATCGGTTGCCTGGCCTCGGCCATGACGCGCAACCAGATCATCGCCGCGGTCATGTCCTTCAGCATCATCGCGCTGCTTTTCTTCATGGGATTGCTGACCTTTTTCGTCCTGAGCGTGACCCCCGCCCTGCGGGAACTGACCGCTTATTTTTCCGCGATCGAACACATGAGCGAGGCATCGCGCGGATTTTTCGACACGCGGCCGCTCGTGTTCTATCTCTCGCTGACCGCCTTCACCCTTTTCCTCACCTTCCACGTTTTCCAGTCGCGCCGCTGGTGGAGCTGAACCGTCCATGAAACCGCCCCAGGAATCCTCGCGCCGCCGGGCCGGCATCCGTTTCGGGGTCGCCGTGCAGATCGTGCTGGCCTTCATCCTGCTCGGCGCGGCCAACTACGCCGGCTTCCACTATTACCTCCGGGGCGACTGGTCGCCGGGCCAGAAATACCGCCTGAGCGAACAAACCAAGAGCCTCCTGCGCAACCTCCCCGCGCCGGTCAACATCTACGTCTTCTTTTCCCCCACCACGGCCGCGCCGGGTTTCGAGGTCTACGGCGACGTGGTCAACCTGCTCAAAGAATACCAGTCGGCCGACCGCAGCCGCATCACCGTCGAATACGTCGACCCGATGCGCAACCTCGCCCGGGCCCGCGAACTGCAGTCGCTCCACCAGTTCGGGCCCGAGGAGAATCTCGTCATCGTCGAAACCGGCGGACGCTCCAAGCAGATCACCGCGGTGGACATGGCCGAATACGATTATTTGCCGCAGGTCACCGGCAACCCGCCGCGCGTCACCGCTTTCAAAGGCGAGCAGTTGCTGACCAGCGCCCTGCTCGAACTGACCGCGCCGGAGGAACGGACCGTCTATTTCCTGCAGGGTCACGGCGAGCCGGCGGTCGGCGAAGGTTCGCCCCTCTCCCTCCTCGAGGAATACGTCGCGCGCCAGGGCGTGCGCGTCGCGCCGCTCAATTTGTCGATGACCGGCACCGTGCCGCCCGATGCCGGCGCGGTGATCGTCGCCGGCCCGCGCTACGATCTCACCCCGGCCGCCCTCGACGCCCTGCGATCCTACTGGCAGAAAGAGGGACGGCTCATGGTGCTGGTCGACCCGGAGACGGATGCGCCGCTGCTCCGCGCTTTTCTCTCCGAGGCCGGCATCACGCCGCGCGACGACCGGGTGCTGCGCACGGTGCAACTCGGATTCGCCACCGGCATCCTCCGCGACGTGGCCGGACGTTTCGATCCGGAAAACCGGGTGACGCGTCGCCTGCAGGGCGCCGAGGCGATGCTGCCCGGCGGGACCTGCTCCCTCGCGTTGGATCGCGACACACCGGATACGGTCATTCTGCCCATGATCACGGCCGGGGATCCGTTCTGGGGGGAGACGGAACACGTGACCGATGGCGAGAAGGGCGTGGTCTTCGCCGCGGAGACGGACCATGCGCCGCCCCTCGTGCTCGCCGCCATGGCCGAGCGCGGCGGGGTCGCGGACGAAAAAGTCGAAGTCGACTCGTCGCGCCTCGTTGTCACGGGCAACAGCACGTTCGTCGCCGACGGTTCGATCACCGAACCGAACCTCGACTTCGTTCTCGGCGCGCTCAACTGGATGCTCGACCGCGGTCACCTCGCCCGCGTGACCCCCAAGCCGGTCCGGGCCTTCAACCTCAACCTCACCGATCTCGAGACCGGGCGCCTCGCGCTTTACACGATGGTCGCCATTCCCGCCGCCGCCCTCGTGGCCGGCGCGTTCGTCTGGTGGCGCCGCCGCCGCTGAGCCGTGAATCCGCGCGCGACCATCGCCCTCTTCCTCGCGACCCTCCTGGTCGTCGGCGGCCTGGTTTACCTGCGCACCGCGGTCGATCCGACCCGCCACGCGGCGGAAAAACGCCGCTATGCCGCGGTCTTCGAACCCGGCGAAATCACCGAAATCGGTCTGGTGCGCGGCAACGAAACCATCCGTCTGCGCCGCACCGACGGCGGGTGGCGGGTGACCGAACCGGTCGAGGACCGCGCCGACCCGGAACTGGTCGACCGCTTGCTGCTCGCCGCGCGCTTCCTCGATGTGCGCGACCGCGAGGCGGCCAAAGACCCGGCCGCCGTGCCGGAAAGTGGTCTCGCCACGCCCCGCGTGCGCCTCGACCTGCGCGGGGCCCGCGATGTGCGCCTCGACCTGGGTGGTCCCACCGCGTTGCCCGGCGAAATCTTCGCCCGCGTGGCCGGGCAACCCTTCGTGCTGCGCGTGCCGGATACGATCCTCGAGGTGACGCGCATGCCGGCGGAATCATTCCGCGACCCGCGGATGACCGAGCTTTCGGCCGATGACATCGAAAAATTCACCGTGCAGCGCGCCGACGGGGAACTGACCGTGCGTCTTGAGCGCGGCCGCTGGCTCATCGAGAAACCCGTGCAGGCGCCCGCTGACCCGCGCGCCGTGCGCGATTTTCTCGAGCGACTCCTCGGATTGCGCGTCACCGCTTTCGCCGGGGACGGCGGCGCCGCGGGTGCCACCCTGCCCGGACAAGCCGCGCGCCTCGCGCTCACCCCGCGCGGCGGCGGCGAAGAACTGGCCGTCGAGATCTCGCGGGCGCCCGCCGCGGAAAAATTCACGGCCCGCTTCGCCCCGCGTGGCGGGACGCTCGACGTCGCCCCGGCCGCCGCTCTCCTCTTCGACATTTCGCCCGAGGCGCTGCGCGACCGTTCGCTCGGTTATGTCGAAGCAGACACCATCGACCGGATTGTTGTCGAAGCGGACGGCGAAACCGCGGTCATCGGCCGTCGCGGCGACGGCTGGACGACCGGCGATGGCGCGCGGGAGATCGATCCGGGCGCCGTGACCCGCCTGCTCGAAGTGTTCAACGGGGCGCGCGTTGCTTCGTTCGCTCCCTCGGCCGGGGACTCCGAAACCGGCCTCGAAAACCCGGCGATCCGCCTGCGGTTCTACTCCTGGCTCTCGGAAAACAGCGCGGAGGAACCGGCCGGAGGCCACCTCCTCGCCGGGGTGGAGTTCGGCCGCACCGCACCGGACGGCAACACCTACGCCCGGTCCGAAGGGACCGGCGAAACGGTCACGGTCGGTCCGGAGATCCTCGCGGAAATTTCCGCCTTGGCCGGCCTGCCGTCCGCACCCGCGGTCAATCCGGCAGACTGACCAACGCGCGGACCGGACCATCCGCGCTTTCCACGGCCACGACCCGGCAACCATAGACGTCCGACAAAACCGCGGGCTGCATGATCTCCGCGGCCGGCCCGCACGCCGTCAGTCGTCCGGCGGCGAGCAGCGCCACTTCATCGGCATACTGCGCCGTGAGGTTGAGATCGTGCAGGATGGCCAGCACGGCGTGACCGGCGGCGGCCAGGCGGCGGGCCGCGCCGAGCAATTCGTGCTGGTGCGACGGATCGAGACTGGAGACCGGTTCGTCGAGCAGGAGCACACCGGTGCTTCCGGCATCGGTGATCTGCGCCACGGTGCGGGCAAAAGCCACGCGCTGCCATTCGCCGCCCGAGAGCCGTGCGCAATCGCGTCCGGCCAGATCGACGAGATCCATTTCCCGCAGCATGTCCCGGGCGACGGACCGGTCGCGTTCACCGCCGCCATGAGCCAGACGTCCGAGCTCAACCGCTTCGAGCACGGTCATTCCGGCGGGACGCGCGTTGTCCTGCCGCATGACGGCACAATGCCGGGCTCGCTCGGCCGGGTGATAGCTGCTGACATCACGGCCGTTGAGCAGCGCGCGTCCTGAGTCCGCTTTCCACAGACCGGACATGATCGAAAGCAGCGATGATTTGCCGGCCCCGTTCGGACCGATGACGGCGAGGAGCCGGCCGGGCTTCACCTCGAGGGAAACGCCGTCGAGAATACACCGCGCGTCGCGTGTGAGGGTGACCGCCTCCGCGACCAAACCGGGTGCGAAGCTGCCGCTCATACGGACCACGAGGAAGGACGCCGCAGGAGCCAGAGGAAAAACGGACCGCCGATGGCCGCGGTGAGGATGCCGACCGCCAGCTCGGCCGGCGCGGTCAAAGTGCGCGCGCCCAGATCGGCCAGCACCAGGAGCATGGCCCCGAGGAGCAACGCCGCGGGCAGCACGAGACGGTGCAGGCCGCCGAGCAAGAGACGCGCCATGTGCGGCGCGACGAGACCGATGAAACCGATCGTCCCGGCGAAAGCCGTGGCCGCCCCGACGAGCAGCGCGGCCGCCGCGATGGTCTCGCCCCGGACCCGCGCCACCGGCACCCCGAGATGCGCGGCCTGCTCCTCGCCGAGTTGCAGGGCGTCGAGGGCGCGGGCGTGGCGCCGGAGGGTGAAAGACCCGGCGGCCAGGAAGACCAGCAGGACCAAAACCTGCGGCCACTGCGCGGAGGCACAGCTGCCGAGCGTCCAGAATGTCATAGAGCGCAGCGCGTCGTCGCTGGCCGAAAAAAGGAAAAATCCGAGCACACTGCCGGCCATGGCATTGAGCGCGACGCCGGCCAGGATGAGCTTGGCCGTGCCGCCCGCGGCGAAGCCGGAGTGGAAAGACATGAGGATGAGCACGGCGAGCAACCCGCCGGCAAACGCGGCCAGCGGTAGCAACCAACCGCCGAGCAAACCCTGCCAGCCGAAAAAGAAACACACCACCGCGCCGAGCGCCGCACCCGCGCTCACCCCGATCAAGGCGGGATCGGCCAGCGGATTGCGGAACAATCCCTGCACCCCCGCCCCGGCCAGGGCAAGCGAGCCGCCGACCAAGGCGGCGAGGAGCACCCGCGGCACGCGGATCTCCCAGAACACGGCGCGCACCACCGCAGGCACGTCGGCGGAACCGGAGAGGAGTTTCCACAAGTCCGCCGGGCCGATACTCACCGCGCCGAGCGCCGCGGCGGCGAGAAGGACGAGCGGAAGGCAGGCGGCCAGGAGCAACAGGCGCCCGCGGGCGCGCCGCGACGCGTCGTCTGCCGCCGCGCGGTTCACGGCCGCCGCAGCGCCGCGGCGACTGCGGCCGCGGCGGATGGCGTGCGCGGACCGAAACCGAGGAAGGCGGCATCATCGACGCGGATGACGCGCAAGGCGCGGCCGGCCGGCGTGGCCCCCAGACCGGGCACGCTGGCCAGGAGTTGCGCGTCATCGCCGCCGACGCTTTCGGAGACTATGACAAAGTCCGGCGTGGCGGCGGCGAAAATTTCCGCCGAGAGCGGTTTGTAGCCGGTGAAACCGGCGCAAATGTTGCGTCCGCCGCTCGCCTCGATCATGGCATGCGCGGCGGTGTCGCTGCCGGCGGCCATCAGGTTGCCGCCGTGGCGGGCGAGGAGAAAAACAACACCGGGCCGCTCGCCTTCGAGGCCGGCGGTCGCGGTGCGGAGCGCTTGCACGTCGGCCTCGACCTGCGCGACGAGTTTCTCGCCGTCCTCGACCCTCCCGGTCGCGGTGGCGATGGCGCGGATTTTGTCGTCGATGTTGTCGAGCGAGTAGCCGTTCGGAATAACCACCACCTCGACGCCCGCCGACTTGATTTGCCCGAGCACGGGCGGCGGACCGGCTTCGCCGGAAACGAGGACAAGGTCGGGCTTCTGCGCGAGGATGCCTTCGGCCCCGAGCATGCGGACATAGCCGACATCGGGTTTGTCGCCCATGCCTTCGATTTCCCGGCCAGAGGTGTCGACCGCCATGATCTGCGGCGCGAGGCCGAGGGCCGCGGCGATTTCCGTGACGGCCGAACCCGCCGTGACCAGACGTGACGGCCCGGCGTGCAGGGACGACACGGCCAGCAGCACGGCCAGGATGGTCGCCGGACGGATCATCGGACGGGAAACCGGACGGATCAGGCGGCGTGGATTTCGTCGTCGAGCGCGGAGATGGCGTCGAACGTGTCCTGCGCGGCCTTGACCATGACATCCTGCTCTTCGGCGGACCAGTCGATGGCGTTCATGTCCTCGCGGAACTTCATCCACAGCCCGCGCTGCGCTTCGCCGTGCGGGTCGAGGTATTTCATGCCTTCGAGGTCGGTTTTGCCCCAGGCCTTGCCGAGCGAACGGGCAATGAAACGCGCGCCGTTTTTGCTGCCTTCGAAAACATAGTAGATGCCCATGAGCACGGCCGGTGACGGCGCGTTGCGGATCGTGCCGATGAGGTCTTCCGAACCCTTGAGCGGCTTGATCGCGGCCGTGTCCAGCCCGAGATGGGCCAGATCGGCTTCGAGGTTGGCCGTCTGGTAGAGCCCCGGGAGACCGAGACCGGAAAGACGGCGGTCTTCGTCGAGCACACGGTCGGTCGCCGCTTCCAGTTCGCGATGGATGAGCCAGCGCTGGGCGAGATAGTCTTTGTATTGGTCGTGCGCGATGGAACCGCCGATGAGGGCAGCTTCGAGCGGTTTGGCTTCGGCGATGGCATGCTGTTCGGCCGTCTCGGCCTTGAGGCGGCCCATGATGCCGGTGGGAGCGGTGGCGGTGGTCATAGGGTGGTGGGATGGGTTGGGATTCGCGGTTTGTTCGGAACAGGTGAAGTCAAACGAATCAGGCGCCCGAAAGCAATCTCAGTGCATGGCGTAATCCGCGTCGGGAACATTCTTCCACAACCGTTCGTTGTTCAGTTGTGCGCGGTCCAGCAATTCGGTGTGCCCGTCGACGAACACCACGAGCGCTTTGTCGGTGGAATGGCGGAAGTCCACATTGACCGCCGGGTATTCCACGCTGAAGTAGCCCGGTTGCCTGTCGCCGCCTCCGGACCCGTCGTAAGCGGCGGAGACGAACGCGATCATTTGCCCGGGTCGCAGAACCTGCGTCATCCGCGTGATGCCGCCCCGCTCGGCAAAGCTCGAGGCAAAGCGGGGATTGAAAGGATTGGGGGTTTTGCGGTCGTCGCCGCCAAGGTAAACCGTATTCATGCCGAGGGACGGAACCAGGCTGACCATGTATTGCAACTCTCCAGGGTCGTTGATCTTCTGTCCGCTGGCCAGGAACGCCGTTTCCACATCGTAGCCGAGATACGGTGCCAGCCTCCATGGATAGCGTTTCGCGGGCTGCCCGCCGATCGGTTTGCTTTGGCTGTCGGTGACCACTTCCCCGGGCCTCAAATGAAATCCGGGAAGCACGGCGCCGTTGTTTTCCGAGGAATAGACCTGCATGGCGTTCGCGATGGACCGGGCGGCGGCCATTTCCGCCGCTTGTTTGGCAACTTTGCCCGACCCCGCCAAAACCGGCACCGCAATGGAAGCGAGCACCGCGATGACCGCAATGACCACCAGCACCTCGATCAGGGTGAAGGCTGGAGATGTCCTCGCGGCGGTGTTGAAGTTTTTCATGACTGAGACTCTTTGGAAACCGCCACGCGGTAAAATCTGCTGGTGACCCCCGCGGGTGGAGCGTCATCGTGGGTCAGCGTTTCCCCGCTGCCGGGGCGCGGACTCCCGAGCGGCAGCCACGTGCCGGAGCCGAAGCCGTCACAATACTCGACTTGATAGCTTTGGCCGTTCACGGTTTCAAAGCTCAGCCGGTAGGCGCTCCCGTGACGGGAGACCGTGGTTGACGGAAGAAGCACGACCTCGGCTTCAAGTTGGGGGCCGAGGTAGTAGGAGATACCCGGATCGGAAAAATCCTTGGTGTAAAACTTGGGGATATCCGTGCTTTCCTGCGAGGTCCCGAAAAGTGAACTAACCATCAGGTGCAACCGGCCGGCGTTGAGCCCGTCCTGCAGGTAAGCGGCGATGTTTGCGTCGGTCGGTTCGACCCGGAACCGGAACACCCGGCCTTCCGGCACGAGGCTGCCTTCGGCTAACCCGCCCGCCACGTAGTTGCCTTCCAAGTCGATGAACCCCGGCGAGTCGGCCACCGCCCAAGGATTCGGCTCGAATCCCTCTTCGACATTGTTCGAAACATCGCGCGCGGAACCATCCGCCGCAAAACCCAGGGCGAAAGCATTCCTCACGCTGGTCAGATTCTGAGCGCCGAACGAGACCGTCTGGAAAGGAGATTCCTCCGTGAATGTTTCACGCGTCCAACCTCCGCGATAGCCGACCCCGTAAAGCTCGATCGGCCGGCCGGGATCCAGATCGACACCACCCGCAGCATACGTCGCAAGCGCGTCGGGGGTGGGGTCGTAGGGAAAGATCTGCTCGTTGGCCACGACGAGAGTGACGACAAAACTCAAAATCCTGTAGTTCTGCGCGCCACGGCCCGGAGGCGCGAGATCCGTGGTGGAAAAATCGAGGAAATACTGGCCGTCACGATCGTCGAAGCTCCACCCGGGAATGCTGTCGATGGCGCCATAAGCACCGAAGACGCCGGCCACTCCGCGACGGGACGAAACCGAAGAGTCATCGATAAACGGATACATGTATTTGTCGCCCTCCGGCCGGAGCACCGCGTTTCCCGCGGCCACTTCCGGCAAGGGGAGAAACAGGGCAATGACAGTCATGACGGACAGGCAGCGGTTCATTTTTGGGAAGCGGCGCGGAGCTTTCGCCAGGCGCCGAACGCGGCGAAGCCGGCCGCGAGACCAAGCAAGCCCGATGTTCCCGGCTCGGGCACGACAGCAACCCGGTCCAAGGAAAAATTGTAAGTCTGACCAACCACCGCCGGAGCCTGATTCGTGGAGACGGCAATCTGCACATTCTGGATGTTGTTGAAGACCGTAGCGAACGTGCCGGCGCCGTAAGACTGAAAAGATGTGGGGGCATCGACGATGGGAATGTTGAGTTGGAACCACGTGCCGGATGGAACGCTGAAATCAATGCTGCTGCCCGCGCGGCCCGCCCCGGCATCGATCCGGGCGTAGATATTCAAGGCAGTCGGTGCGTCGTGCCGGACGAAGGCGGAGAAGCTGCTGACTCCGCCCGTCAGCCAATCGCCGACAAACGCGTCACCGCTGGCATCCGCTGCAGCATTGCCGCGGAAGACAATGGCTCCAAAACCCGTGGTAAGCACGGTGCCGGTCGAGGTGATGTAGGATCCATCCAACACGCCACCGGCGGAAGACCAGCCCGCGGCAATGTTGGTGTTACCGGTGGTCCAGTTCGAGTTGCCAACGGCAAAATCCTCGGTGAAGGGGACAACCAAAGCGGTGGTGGGAACGGCTGCAGCGATGAGGATAGCCAGAGCGGCGAATGAGTAGCGTGGGAGCATTGTGTGATAAAAATAAGATGGCAGGGATGAAGCCCCAAGGGTAGGGACTTAGTTGGCATCACCAACCTTTGATGCGATTGTGTCTCAATCTCAATAACGTGTCAAGACGCTTTTCCGGCCGGTCGCGGACCGCCTGACCTGTCTGTGTAAGTAACGAGCCCCCAGGATGTCCTTGGATCTCGGCCCGCCCGACGCACAACCTAATATCCTTGACCCCCTCTGTCTCAACTGAATAAATGCCCGTTCTGTCGACGGGAGAAATCCGGTGGACACAAATAAGCCAACCAAGGCTTTTCCATTTCCAGCACCACCCATGTTCAGAAAATTCTTCGGACTGTTCTCCAGTGATATCGGCATCGATCTGGGCACGGCCAATACCCTTGTTTTCGTCCGCGACCAAGGTATCGTCCTGCGCGAACCCTCCGTGGTCGCCGTGCAAGCCGGGACCAACAAAGTGCTGGCCGTCGGCAACGAAGCCAAACGCATGCTCGGCCGCACCCCCGGCAATATCGTGGCCATCCGCCCGCTGAAAGACGGCGTCATCGCCGACTTCGAGATCACCGAGGCCATGCTCGCCCACCTCATCAGCAAAGCCCACGGCGGCCGTCGCATGGTGCGCCCGCGCGTGGTCATCGCCGTCCCCTCCGGCATCACCGAAGTGGAAAAGCGCGCGGTCAAAGATTCCGCCACCCACGCCGGGGCCCGCGAAGTTTATCTCATCGAAGAACCCATGGCCGCAGCCATCGGCGTCGGACTGCCCATCCAGGAGGCGGCCGGCAACATGATCATCGACATCGGCGGCGGCACGACGGAAGTCGCCCTCATCTCGCTGGCCGGCATCGTCTTCAGCCGCAGCGTGCGCGTGGCCGGCGACGAACTCGACGAGGCCATCGTCCAATACCTCAAACGCAACTTCAACGTGGCCATCGGCGAACGCACCGCCGAGGACATCAAAATCAAACTCGGATCCGCCATCAAGCTGCCCAAAGAGACCTCCATGGAAGTCAAGGGCCGCGACCTGGTGGCCGGACTCCCCAAAACCATCACCCTGACCTCGCAGGAAGTGCGCGAGGCGCTGACCGAACCGCTCAACAGCATCGTCGACGCCGTGCGCACCACCCTCGAACGCTGCCCGCCCGAACTGGCCTCCGATCTCGTCGATCGCGGCATGGTGCTGGCCGGCGGCGGCGCCCTCCTGCGCGGTCTCGACCAATTGTTGCGCGACGAAACAGGCCTGCCGGTCCATATCGCCGACGACCCGCTCAGCGCGGTCGCGGAAGGCACCGGCCGCGTGCTCAGCGAGATCGAAGTTCTCCGCAGCATCGCGCAAAACAGCGTGGGTCGCAGCACACCCGTCGCCGCCTGACCCGCCGACCCCGGAGGTCCACACCGGACACGCATGGTCCCGACCCGATGAAGAAACTGAACATCGTCCTGCTCGCGGTCGCCGTGCTCGTTTCGCTCGTCTTCCTCGGCTTCTCCACCGGACGCATGCAAGCCTGGCAGGGACGGTTCCTCGACGTGTCCACCCCGGCGCTGCAGGCCGGTTCGGCCCTGAGCGGCAAAATCAAAAAACTCAACAAGGGACTCAAAAGCCTCGACGAACTCGAGGCGGAAAACGCCGCCCTCGCCGCGCAAAACGAGGAACTGCGCGCCGCCCACCACCTGCGGGGCGAACTCGACGCCGAAAACCGCCGCCTGCGCGCCGCCCTCGAATACCGCGAGCGCGCCGCCTTCAAACTCCTGCCGGCCGAAGTGGTCAGCCGGGACACGGACAGCTGGTGGAGTTCGGTCAAAATCAACCGGGGCTTTTCCGCCGGCCTCGACACCGCCCAACCCGTGCTCAGCGGCGGCGGACTGGTCGGACGCACCACCACCGTGGCCAAGGACCTTTCCATCGTGCTCCTGCTCACCGACGAAAACTGCCGCGTGGCCGCCCGCGTCGAGGGGACCGATGAACAAGGGATCATCAGCGGACGCCGCGCCACCGGCAACGCCGCGCCCGAACTCGTGCTGAATTTTCTCCGGCGCGAAGCCAAATTGGAACCCGGCATGAAAGTCTTCACCGCCGGGGTGAGCGGGGGCGTCTTCCCCGCAGGCATCCCCCTCGGGGTCATCAAGGAATTCCGGACACGCGAACTCGACGGCCAGGCCACCGTCGAGCCCGCGGCGGACTTCTCCACCCTGGAGGACGTCTTCGTCGTCCTGGAAAGCAAATGATCCGCGCGCTGGTCCTGTTCGCCTCCGTTTACCTGGTCATCATCGTGCAGGAGTTCCTGCCCGCCTTGCCCTTTTTCGCCAACGCCCGGCTGCTCCTCGTGCCGGTCGTCTTCTGCTACGGCGCCCTCTGGCTGCCTTTCCCCGCCATGCTCGGATTCGCCCTCTGGAGCGGACTGCTTTCGGATCTGGCCGATCTGCACGTCGCGGGTGACCGCGTTGAAATCGGACTCGGCTGGACTATGCTGTTCTATGTTCTCGCCGGAACCGTCCTGCAGGCTTGGCGCGACGCCTTCGCCGGCGGCCGCTGGGAAATCCACGCCCTGGCCAGCGGGGTTCTCACCCTCCTGCTCCAAGCCGGCCGCTATGCCATGGTCTGCCTGCGCCGCGAGTCGTTCCATTTCGACAGCACCATTTTCTGGCACATCGCCGGGCCGGCCCTCGCCGCCCTGTTCGTCGCGCCGCTCTTCTACTTCTTTTTCCGTCTCTGGCCCGGTGGTTTCCGCACCAGCGCGCCCCGGGGCCGGCGGCTGACACCATGATCCGCCGCTCGAACGAATTCCGCATCGCCGTCGTCGCCGCCGTCTTCGCCGCCTGCTTCATCCTCCTCGCCGGGCGGCTCTGGCAGGTGCAGGTCTCGCGCGGCGAGGAATACACCACCCGCCTCCGCGGCAACTCGCAGGTCAATGTCCGCCTCCCCGCGGTGCGCGGACAAATCACCGACCGCCATGGACTTCCCTTGGCCGGCAACCGCGCCAGCAACGCGGTCGAATTCTACCTGCCCGACATGGTGCGCGAATACCGCAACCGCCATGGCGATGTCCCCCGCCACGCCTACCGCACCACCGTGGGCGGCATGCTCACCGAGAAGGAGGAGCCGGACATCGTCAAGATCGTCAACGAAACCGCCATGCCGCGCCTGGCCGAACTCGGCTTGGCCCGCGATTACAACGCCGGCCAATTGCGCCTCCACTTCCGCAACAACACCGAGGTCCCTTACCTCTACCTCGAGGATCTCGACTTCGACGCCGTGGGCCGCCTGGCGGAAAACGACATCGGGGTGGCCGGCGTCAACCTCACCGTGCGGCCCGTGCGCCGCTACGATTACGGTGCCCTTGGTGCGCACTTCCTCGGCTATGTCGGCAACCCCTCGCAGATCGACAAGCAGGACGCCGCCCGGTTCAACTACTACCAACCCGACCCCGAAGGCAAAGCGCAGCTCGAACTGGCCCTTAATGACGACCTCCGCGGCGCGGCCGGAGCACGCGTCCTGCAACGCAACGCCAAAGGCGTCATCGAAGGCGAGGTCAGCCAACGGGACCCCGTGCCGGGCCGCGACGTCCGGCTGACCATCGATGCCCGCCTCCAATACATCGCCGAACAGGCCCTGCGCGCGGTCGGCCGCGGCGCCGCCGTCGTTGTCGACCCGCAGAATGGCGACATCCTCGCCATGGCCAGCGTGCCCTCCTACGACCCGAACAGTTTCATCCCGGCCATCCCCGCCGCCGCGTGGAACGAACTGACCGGCGATGCCACCGACCCGCTGGTCAACCGCGCGCTCAGCGCCTACGCGCCCGGCTCGACCTACAAGATTCCGGTCGCCTTGGCCGGGCTCCGCGCCGGACTCGACCGGCGCCGCTTCACTTGCCGCGGAGGTGTGTCATACGGCAGCAAATTCATGCAATGCTGGATCGCCTCGCAGGGCGGTGCCCACGGCGCCCTCGACCTCCAGTCCGCCCTCCGCGTGTCCTGCAACGCCTTCTTCTACCAATACGGCAACGCGGCCGGCATCGACCAGATCACCGCGGTCGGGCAACTGCTCGGGCTCGGGGAAAAAAGCGGTCTCCCGCTCTCCGGGGAAGCACCCGGCATCCTCCCCGGCCCCGAATGGCTCCAAGCCAACCGTCCGCGCGAAACCTGGTCCTCCGGACAGACCGCCAACGTCTCGATCGGCCAGGGCTACGTTTTGACCACGCCGCTGCAAATGGCCATGGTCGCCGCCACCGTGGCCAATGGCGGGATCAGTTACTACCCGCGCATCGTCGACCGCGTCCTCGACCGCAACGGCGACATCATCCGCCGCGAACCGGTCAAAATCCGCGCCGACTTGCGCGAGCAGGGCCTCGCCCCGGAACAGATCGAAACCGTCCGCCGCGGCATGTGGGACGCCGTCAACCGCGGCGGCGGCACCGCCCCCGCCGCGCGGCTCAAGGGATACGAGGTCGCGGGCAAGACCGGCACGGCGCAGTTCTGGCGCGGACGCGTCAAGGACAACCACACGTGGTTCATCGCTTTCGCCCCTTATGACAATCCCCGCTACGCCGTGGCTGTCATCGTGCAGGGCGCGCAGTCCGGCGGCGGCGTGGGCGGCCCCCCCCCCGCCCAAAATTTCCCGGGCGCCTTTCAGCTCGAGGGAGGGGGACCCCCGGGGG
>CAZEYV010000189.1:0-2805 GCA_964516705.1 uncultured Chthoniobacter sp. | reverse complement strand
ACGCATCCTCTGATGCGCCGTCTGGGGCTGCTGACCGGCGCGGTGGCGGTTTTTGCTGCGGGTTATTTGCTTTCGGGCAATGTCTGGGTCGGCGCGGGTGGCGTGGCCGCGCTTCTCCTTCTGCCGTGGATCGAAATTCTTCTGCGCATCCGCAAGCTGCGCCTGCCGCTGCGCAAGCCATTGCGTCAGGCGACCCCGCCCTCGCAGGAAATGTTCCCGGACCTCGGCGAGGTGACCGACAGCATCGAGGCGTCCGGTTTCGAGCATGCGGCCGATCTCGGTTGGGAAATGGACGGATACCGTCAGTTCCTGCGCCTCTTTGCTTGCCCGGAGAAGCGGGAGGAGGCGGCCATCACCTATGTCGAGCAAAGTCAGATCGGCTTTCATTTCGCCAGCGTGACCTCGCGGGCGGCGGACGGTTCGGTCTACATCACGTGGAATTGCCCGGTGCCCTCGAGCCTCAAGTGCCTGCCCACCGTGCACCTCAACCGCCTGCCGGGCGAGGCGCCGTTCGGAGCGCTGCTCGCCAGCCACGAGACATTCCTCGCGCGGGAGGGCCTCGCGCGGGAGACCCTGCAGGCGGTCGAGCCGGATGCGGTCCGCCTCTCGGTCGAACGCGACATGGAATCCCAGATCCAGCACAACCTCCGCGAGGGTCTGCTGGAGCGGGAGGACGAGGAGCACGGACGCTATTCCTGGCGCGGCATGCTTTTCTTGTGGTGGCAGGTCCTGCGCGATATTCTCCGTCTTTCGTGAGTTCCCTGTTCCCCATGACCAGGCAATCGCCCTCGTTCGGGCGGGTCGACCAGATCATGGTCGAGGAACGCGCGGCCACTTTCACCAAGCGAAGCATCAAGGCGGACTCGAAAATGCAGGGCCTGCGGCTCGCCTTTTCCATGCTCGACCTGACCACGCTGGAAGGACGCGACACGCCGGGCAAGGTGATGACCCTCTGCCACAAGGCGATGCATCCGGCACCCGAACGCTATGGGGTGGGGCCGGTCGCGGCGGTCTGCGTGTATCCGAACCTCGTTCCGGCGGCCAAAGCCTTCCTCCGCGGATCGATGGTCAAGGTCGCGGCGGTGGCCACTTATTTCCCGAGCGGACAATCCTCGCTCAAAACCAAACTCGAAGACACGCGCGTCGCGCTCCGGGCCGGGGCCGACGAGATCGACATGGTCATCGACCGCGCCGCGTTCCTGCGCGGCGAGTATGCCAAAGTCCATGACGAGATTGCCGCGGTGAAACAACTTTGCGGCGACGTGCATCTCAAGGTGATCCTCGAAACCGGCGAACTCGTCACTTACGACAACGTGCGTGCCGCGAGTATGATCGCCATGCAGGCGGGCGGGGACTTCATCAAGACGTCGACCGGCAAGGTCAGTCCCGCCGCCACCCTGCCGGTCACGCTGGTCATGCTCGACGCCATCCGCGAATTCTTCTTTGCCACCGGGATCCGCATCGGCATGAAACCGGCCGGCGGCATCCGCACGGCCAAACAAGCCCTGCAATATCTCGTCATGGTGAACGAAACCCTCGGCGACGACTGGCTCACGCCGGATATGTTCCGCCTCGGGGCCAGCACCTTGGCCAACGACATCCTCCTGCAAATCGCCAAGTCCGTGGACGAACGCTACCAGAGCGGCGACTACTTCTCCCTGCCATGAGCAAGAAAACCAAGAAATTCACCACCGGCGTCGCCACCTTGGCCGCGCCGGCCTCCCACGCGCCGATTGTGCCGGTGCGCGACCGTCATCTGCGCTTCAACGAACGCTGGAATTATTCGCCGGCCCCGGAAGTCCATACGGACATCGAAATCCGGCCACGCTACGACCTCTTCATCGGCGGCAAATTCGTCAAACCATCGTCGGGAAAATATTTCCCCTCGATCAACCCCGCAACGGAGAAGCAGCACGCCGAAATCGCACAGGGTTCGGCGGCGGATGTGGACAAGGCGGTCAAGGCCGCCCGCCGCGCCTACGAGAAAACTTGGGGCAAAATGCCCGGACGGGAGCGCGCCAAGTATCTCTTCCGCATCGCCCGCCTCTTGCAGGAAAAGATGCGGGACCTCGCGGTCATTGAATCCCTCGACGGCGGCAAAACCATCCGCGAGAGCCGTAACATCGACCTTCCGCTCGTTGCCGCGCATTTCTTCTATCACGCGGGGTGGGCGGACAAACTCGACTACGCTTTTCCCGGCCGCAAACCGCAACCGCTCGGCGTGGCCGGTCAGATCATTCCGTGGAATTTCCCGCTCCTCATGGCCGCATGGAAACTCGCGCCCGCCCTGGCCTGCGGCAACACGTGCGTGCTCAAGCCGGCGGAGACAACTTCGGTCACGGCCATGCACCTGGCGGAAATTCTCGCCGAGGCTGACCTGCCCGAGGGCGTGGTCAACATCGTCACCGGATTCGGCGACACCGGCACGGCCATCGTCAATCATCCCGACATCGACAAGCTCGCCTTCACTGGTTCGACCGAGGTGGGCAAGATCATCGCCAAGTCGGTGGCCGGCACGCGCAAGAAGCTGACCCTCGAACTCGGCGGAAAAGCAGCCAACATCATTTGCGAGGACGCGCCGATCGATCAGGCGATCGAAGGCATTATCCAGGGTATCTACTTCAACCAAGGCCACGTCTGCTGCGCCGGTTCGCGTCTCTTCGTGCAGGAAAGCATTGTCGAACCGGTCATCCGCCGCCTGCGCAACCGTCTTTCCACGCTGCGGGTGGGGGATCCGCTCGACAAGAACACCGACATCGGCGCGATCAACAGCCGCGAACAGCTCGACAAAATCCGCGAGATGGT
>CAZEYV010000188.1:0-4911 GCA_964516705.1 uncultured Chthoniobacter sp. | reverse complement strand
TGCGGCTCGAGCCCGGAACCTATGTCGATTTCGAACCCGGCGTGCTGCACCGTCTAGTCAACGAGGACGGACTCGAATTGCTCGCCATCATGGGGAACGCGGGACTTCCCGAGGCGGGTGACGCACGGATGTATTTCGGTCTGGAGGTGGACGCGTCGCCGGAGCGCTACGAGGAGTTGTGGACACTGCCGCGGCGCGAGGGACTCGCCGGTGCGCTCGAGCGGCGTGACCGCGCCGTCGAAGCTTATGCGAAATTGCTTCAGCTCTGGGAAACGGATCGGGAGGCTTATTTCGCCGAGTTGCGTCGCTTCATTGCAACCGCGAATCGGGCGGCGATGGCGAAGAAAGATTCGTTTGTCCCGCATATCGAGCACGGGCCGCAGGCCAAGTTGGACAAGGCTCGCACGCGTTTGGCACATCTTGGCGCCGCGGAGGAACATCCGGTCGCGCGCCGGCAAGCACAGGCGGAGACTGTCGCGCTCGGAATGTGCGGGCAGCTTTACACGGTGTTGCAGCCGGAGGTGGGGTGAACGACCGTCGCCGGGGACGGCGCCGCTACATTTCAACTGTAGCGTCGCCGTCCCCGGCGACGAATCGCGACAACAGCATCTCTCCCGCTGCGATGCCCGAGAGCCACGCGCCCTCGATCTTGCCGCCGGCCAAGCATTCGCCGGCGAGGACGAGCGGCGCGGGTGCCTCGACGGACACGGCGTGCCCGCCCTCGCGCGGCGCGACGGGTTGCGCGTAGCGCCAGCGTTGCAGGAACACCGCCTCGGGCGAGCGCAGATCGTTGCCGGAAATTTCCGACGTCCGCGCGAGTAAGGTCGCGATGATTTCGCCTTCCTCCGCGGCGTAATGCTTGCGGCTGAAGGCCGGTGACGCGTGGACGACCACGATGGTTTTTCCTTCATGGAGATCAGGACGCTTCGAGGTGTCGTGACCGATCCACGAAACCGAAGAGTCGTCCGCCTGAATGCCGCGCCAGGCAAGATCGCGGCGGGGAAACCGCGCGACCACCGCCAGACAGGGGTCCATGGCAATCCCGTGCAAAAGCTCCGCGGCGGCGGGCGCACTCTCCGCCAACAGGGTTTCTCCCTGCGGCGGAGGAGCAGTGACTGCCAGCGAACGCGCGCGGAACTCACGCCCGTCTTCGCAGGCCAGAATCCACACGCCATGTTCGCAGCGAATGGTCGTCACTTTGGCTTGGCGCTCGATCGGCGGGTTGTCCTTCGCGGCCAAGGCGCGCCCGAGGGCCGACATGCCTTCGCGGCACACATAGCGCGGGAAGTGGCCGCTCTCGGGCGCTGACAATAGACCGTCGCGGTATTGATGGAATCCGCGTGTCCACTCGTGGCAAACACCGTTTGCCGACCAATCATCGACCTGCTTTTGGAATTCCGGCGATCGCGCCGTGAAAAATTGCGCCCCGTGATCCACCGGAAGATCGTCCCACCGTCGCGTGGCGGCGCGCCCGCCGAGGCCGCGGCTTTTTTCGAGCACGACCACCTCGCGCCCGGCCCGGTGCAACACCCCCGCGGCAGCCAGTCCCGCCACGCCGGCGCCGAGGATGATGGTGTCATGGATCATGTCCGCAAAAGCACACTCAGACTTTACGAAACATCCAAGCCCTCGGCGAGATCGCGTTTCGGGGCGGCGGGACGTTGTGCTATGCGTAAGGCACGATGAAAAAGCGCCGTCTCCCTCTTCTCCTCGCCGCCGCCGCACTGCCCCTTCCCTTGCACGCCGAACTTCTCGTCTACGAGGGCTTCGATCCTTCGGATCCGGGGATGAGTCTGGATTCGGGTCAACTGGCCGGCGCGTCGAGCAAGGGCTTCGCCGCGGATAGCACTTGGGAGGTGGCCGGCAACGACGACTACACGGCGGACTTTACCTCCGACGGATTGACGATGGACGGTCTGGCTTCGACCGGAGGCTCCGTGCAGATCGGGGTGGGCGGCTCGAGCAAGACGAGCGGGGTCAATGTTTACCGCCAGTCCGGGACCTCGGTCGCCCCCGGCAGCACCATTTACGGCAGCTTCCTCTTCCGGAACAACCAAGCCGAGTCGCGCTACCTCACGTCCTTCGGACTCGAGACCGGGGAAAATTTGCCCGACGACAAGGGTGCTTCGCGCGGCGCCCACCGCATCGCCGACAATGATGCCGCCATGCTGGTCGCCATCTCGCCGGACTCCTTCGCCCGCGACGAGGAGGGTGTGCCCGGTCGCGCCACACAGGGCGTCAAGGTCGGCAAATACCCCTCCCACGGAAGCAAGGAGATGGGTCAAGCCGACTATGATCTCCCGAACGGCGAAACCTTTCTTGTGGTCTGGAGCATCGCCAACGCCGCCGGTTCCGAGGCAGCCCAGGGCGGCGGACAGCAGGTTGTGATGTGGATCCTCTCGCAGGACAACCTCAACGCCATCCGCGCGGCGGGCGACGCGACGCAGGAGGCGGTCGATGCCAACCATTCGGTGCGCGTGGTGGTGGACAAAGGTTTGCGCGGCCGCCTGCTCGACACGGATTTCCTCAATCTCGGGGCGACGATCGCCGGCGGAAGCAAGCAAAGCTCGAGCGTCTACGACGAACTCCGCATCGGCACCGACATGGCGTCCGTCCTGCCCGCGCCCTGATTTTACAATAAAGCCACCGGGTGTTTTCCCGCCGGTGCGAACGCGGTTGCCGCGCCGCGGGCGAGGGGTCATTTTCAGCGGCATGAACCCCTCCGAATACCGCTCCTACCGTGATCTGCCGCCGCTGGCCGGGATCGGCACCATGGAAGAGGCCATGCGCCTCGGGCCCGGCATCGACGAATGCGTGGCGCGGCTTAAGCGCCACCACTGGGCGTTCCGCCGCCTGCACGGGATTTTAATCCAGCGGCTGACGTCCGAGCCGGCCTATGAACTGAAGATGGGCTTCAGTCTGCACGCGCATTACTGCGCCGAACACGCCGCGGCGTGGCGCAAACGCGTGGCCGAGATGCGCGAACCGCCGCTCGGGCTCGATGCCGTGCCGGATGCGGCGCTCGATGCTTTCTTCGACGAAATTCTCAACGCGCCGGACATCGAAAGCCTGCTCCTCGGCATCTACGCACACGCCTTGCCGGCCCTGCGCGGCGCGCTGCAGCACCACGTCGACACGACCAACGTCCTCGTCGACCACCCGTCGCGCCGCATCTGCCGTTTCGCGCTGATCGAGGTCGACGAAATGATCGACTTCGGACGCCGTGCCATCGCGGCGATGGTCGATGACTCCGATCTGGCGGCCTTCGCCCCGCAGGAGACCGCACTCGAACGTCTGCTCGCGCAGGCCGGCGGACTTGACGGCACCGGCGCGCCCGCCGGCGGGGAGATCGCGTGGCACAACCCGCCGCGTCCCTACGACTCCGCCCCGCAGCGCGACGAGCGTTTCCCCGATCCTTACAACATGGGAGTGCACGCGGAGAAATTCCTCTACGACCGGGAGATGCCGGACGACACCAAGACGCTCATGATGTTCTACAAACGCCTGCGGGAGATCGACGTGCCGGAAATGATGGCCAGCATCATTGCCGAAACCACCGGCAAACCGTGGGCTTACACGGCCGACATGACCCGCCAGCTCTGGGACGAGGCGCGCCACGCCATGATGGGCGAGGTCGGATTCGTCCGCGCCGGGATCGATTGGCAAAAGTTTGTCCGCATCAACTTCACCTGGTCCCTCGCGCTCAATTCCCAACTCACCCCGCTCGAGCGCCATGCGGTCCTGTATTTCATCGAGCAGGGACTGATGCCCAAGACTGGCAAACGCTACGAGTGGGAAGTGGGCAAGGCCTCGGGCGATCCGTTCGCGGCGCTCATCCAGGATTACGACTGGGCGGACGAGGTCCTGCACGCGCGCATCGGGCGCGACTGGTATGTGAAGGAGATGGGCGAACCGCGCAAAGCGGTCGATTACGGCGACGAATGCTGGTCGCGCGTCCTCATCGACTGGCAAAGCTACATCGACCAAGGTCTCACCGAACACCGCAACTGGTGGCCCGACCTCTACCGCGAGTGGTGCCGCGTGCACGGCCAGACGCCGCGCGAGGACGTCCTCGCTTTCGACGGGAACTATTCCACCGCCCGCGCCGATCTCGCCGAATTGAGCCCGGCGAGCGGGTAGGTGGTGCAGCGAGGGTTAGTTTTTAACCTCAGAGGGCTGAATACTTTTGCTGCCACCGAGGGTCGGCGGGTGTTTGTCACCTCGGCCGGAACCATGCAGAAGAAGTTGACCAGCTCTGGTGAAGCGCATCGCGCAGGTTGGCCTCGCGTTTGAGTTTGACGATGTGCAGCAGCGGCAAGCGCATGAGGAGGGAGATGCTTTTCCGCGGTGAACTTCAGGTTTGGCGTGAGGACGCGCTGCGCTTGGGACCAAGCAAGATTGCAGTCTTCGCGTGCGCTCATGACCGGAACGCGCAGACCAGGTCGAAGCGGTTCCCCCAACCATTGACGGGGTGCGATGCTGCCATCGACCAGACGCTATAATACGTTTGTAGTAAGTTGATAGCAAGCAGTTTACGCAAAAATAGATTTCCGGCGAGGCGACCCGTCAGGCGGCTTTACGCCTCGGTGCGGGTGGCCGAATTTTGCAGCAGTCTAATCCCCCATGAGATACTTCCCCCCACTTTTCCGGGCGGCGCTTGTTGCCGTTGTTTTCACCCTCACGCACCATGCGCACGCGCAAACCACGAACACTTGGATAGGTGGCAACACCACCAACGACTTCAATAACGGAGCCAACTGGTCGCCATCCGGCGCTCCCAATGCCGTGGACTCCCGCGCTGTCTTTAGCGGCCTCTCCAGCACTTCTTGGACCAACACGACCAACACCCTCGGCTCGCTGCTCGTCAGTGGCGGCAACCTGACCCTCGGAACGACGGCAATCACCAGTGAT
>CAZEYV010000187.1:0-17706 GCA_964516705.1 uncultured Chthoniobacter sp. | reverse complement strand
CCGGAGGCGGTATCCGTCCGCCACATCAACCCCATCTGGGCTCCCGCTGCGAGGCTCGTGCCGGGTGCAGCGTGGTCCGCGAAATAGAGAAGGCGCGCGGCCAAAGTGCCATCGTTGGTCCACGCAGTGTGGTGGAAGCGCAGGGCATCGGAGGTCCCGGCCACCCCGGTGCCGGCCGCGATGTTGGTGACCACACCTCCTCC
Organism: uncultured Chthoniobacter sp.; assembly: GCA_964516705.1. Taxonomy (GTDB): domain Bacteria; phylum Verrucomicrobiota; class Verrucomicrobiia; order Chthoniobacterales; family JACTMZ01; genus JACTMZ01. The sequence goes on along the minus strand of CAZEYV010000187.1, from coordinate 17,503 downwards.
GAAGGAGGACGCGGCGGCCGCTCCGGCATTTCCGATCGTGGTGCCGCCATAGCTCGGGACGTTCGAGCCGATGAATGACACTTGGCTGAAGGTTGCAATGTTCGTCTCGAAGCGCACCTGGCTGTCCGCGGCCAAGCCGGCCAGCAGCGTGGCGGACGCATTGCCGATCGTGGTGCTGCCGACATTGGTCCAGTTCGTCCCGTCGCCCGAATGCTGTGCGGTGAAAACCGAACCCGCGCGCTGCAACCGCAGCCAGCGGGGCAGCGGGGCGGACGGCACATTGGTCAATGTCACCAGGCCGCCGCCAGCATTGGTGCGGACGGCGAACTCGATCTGGTTGGCCAGGTTGACGTGCAACGAGACTTGCCGGGCGTTGGCCGCGGCCGCTTCGCGCAAGGTGATGCCGGCGGTGGGGATCTCCCCGGCGGGATTCGTACGGTTCGGATTCGAACCGGTCATCGCGTCGACCCGCGCGGTGAAGGTCCGGTCGCCCTGCTGCTCGGTATGCACGAAGTAGAACGAATCGGACGAGGGCGAGCCGGGATGAATGTTGTCGTCGCCGGTGGCGGTCAGGGTCAGGGAACCGCCGGAAACAGCCACGCTACCACTGCGACCGGGCGAGCCGATGTCGCCTTCGAAGAAAGGAAGGGTCTGGATCTTGTCGAAGCGGCCCTGCGCCGCGCGGCCCGTGTTGAGCGAGGAGACGAAGAACCCGAGTTGCGGGGAGCCTCCCAGCGGGACGGACACGTTGGTCAGGGCGCGCCAGCCGGAGCCGTCGGCCGAGTAGAGGGCGGTCACGTTGGTGCCGCGACGTTCGAGTTTGAGCCACGCGAAGTAGCTGCTGAAGTCCGGCCCGAGTTCGCGCAAGGTGTCGCCCCCGTCGTTCCAGTTGAAATAAACCGGCGAGTTCACGGGAGCGACACGGATGCCAGGGAAGGCCTGCACGAGCCGCTCGGTCCACTGGCGGAACCAGCCGTAGGTATTGCGGTCCGCGGAACCGGCATTGGTATTGAACAGCGTCCCGGCGTAGGTCTCCCAGTTGCCGGAGATGGCGGTGAAAAACTCCTCCGAGGTCCAGTGGGGGTTGAAGCGCATGGAGCGTTTCCACGTTTCCATGATGTAGTCGGTGCTCACCTCATTGAGATTGAATCCGTAACCCTTGAGCCGCTTGATGTTGGCGATCCCGGTGGTGAAGCCGGCCGCGTCATTGGTGTTGCCGGCGAAGGCCGTGCCGAAAGCGCTGTTGACTGCGGGATATTCTCCGGCCAACAGCGATTCCACCATGACCGGCGTGTTGGAAAGCAAGGTGGCCAGCTTCGGACCGACCACCGGCGGCCGGCGGTTCGTATCCGGTGTCGCCGGGTTGTTCGTCTGGTTCCAATAGGCGCCGTGCAGCAGGTATCCGTCCATGTTCTCGCGGACGAAAGTCCATTGCGAAGCCCCCGAATCCACCAGCTGGTCATTGTGGCGGTAGGCACCCCACCAGACCTCGGCCGGCTGGGTCAGCACCGGAGGCAGGTCTTGGGCGCCAGCGGGCGCGCACCACCAGCACCAAACGAAGGCGGCCACGCCGAAGCGGGAAATTTGTCGGGGGGATACCATCACATCAAAGAGAGACTCCGAAAAACGAGCCAGTCCCAACCTACTCTGACCAACGGGACCCGCTAAACGTTGGAAGCTTTATTGTAAAATCAGGGCCAGATGCCCAGCAACTCCCGGGTCCGTCGCCACCAACCGCGCCCGTCCTCCGCCGGATCGCTTTTCCCCCAAGCAACGTCCGCCAACTCGACCACGTGGTCCCTGTCCGGAAAGTCGCCGCCGCCGCCGGGAAAAAATTCCAAACGCACACGGTCGATGCGCCGGCCCGCCTCCTCGCGCACGAACTGCACGCCGTCCCGTTCGATCATCTTTTTCCCGTCGCACCACACTTCGATCCGACCGTCGGCCGCGGCGGGCTCCGACTGCATCGTCACCCGCAGGTGCAGATCATGCCAGGCGCCCCGACGGAGCAGAAAACTCCCGCCGCCGAGCCCGTTGCCGTATTTGCCTTCCATCCCCTGCTGGTAAACGTAAAGCGAGTTGCGGATGCCGTCCCCCTGCGCATCGAACTGCAACCGGACACTCCATCCATCGCCGTTGAGCCGCGCCTCCTCCCCGCGTCCTCCATCGTAACCTTTTCCGCCACTCATCCCGAGTTGCTTGCCGTGCAGACCCGCGGGGAAATCTTCCGGGTAGCGGATGCGGAACGAGAGATCGCCGACTTCCAGCGGCCCGACCGGCACATGCAACGACAAACCCGTGCCGGACACCTTTTTGCCTTCTTTGCAAGTGATCCGGAGCACACCGGCGCGCACCTCGGCGAAATTGCGGTCCGGCGGGGGGGGCTTCGCCCCGGACAAAGCCGCAACCATCGCCGGCTCGAGCGGGCCGTCGACCGCGCCCAGGTCGAGATTGGTCAACGAGGCTTCGGCCATGGCAGCGCACGCGAGGAGCAGGAAAGCAGTTCTCACAACTTTTCAATGTTCCAGCTGACCAAGGCATAGGGGGTGAATTCAAAGAAACCGCCGTCACGCAGCGTTCGCGAAGGGCGCAGGGGGTTTTCGGCGAGGTCGACCTGGCGGGCCCGCCAGCCGGGGGCGAGACGGAGTTTCGCACGGCCGCGACGTCCGAGCACCTCGTTGAGGCGGAGAATCCATGCTCCGCGTCCGCTTTCCGCCGGCTTGGCCCAGACCGGCTGCAGCGACTCGCCGTCCTCGAGTCCGAGGAATCCGGCGGAACACGCCGCGCCAAGGTAAGACAAGACCGGAGTAAAAAGGGAATCAGCGAGGGCGGCTGCTTGCTCGTCGCGCGGGGCATCCGCGGCATGACGGCCGACGGCCAGCGAAATGTTATGCCGCCCGATATCCGAATACGGCGGATCGGCATGCGTGCGCCGCAGGGCGTGCGGATGCGAACTCGGCGTGGCCCGCGGCTCCTCCTCGCAAGTGATCGCCGCGCTGCGGGCCAGACTCAGGCCGAGCACGCCGTCACGCGCGGTGAAACCGTATTTGGCCTCGGTCGCGACGAAGAGTCCGTCCTGCTCCGTTTCGTCGAATACTGCGGCCCAGCGGCTGGCCGGCACTTCCCACTGCGCCTCGGCGCTGACGGGTCCGGGCACCTGGTCGCGCAACACGCTGCCGAAGGGCGCCCCGAAACGCGCCTGCCGCGCGGCGAACCTGGAGGGAAAGAGCATTTTCACCAAAGTCAGGGGTTTGCGCAGGTCGAGATCGAGATCGATCCGCAAGCAGCTCGCACCCGCTTCCAACGTGTAGCGCACGGTGACTTCGCCCGCGACACCGAGCGAACGCCGGCAGGCGATCGTGGCGCGCGACGCGGTGTTTTCCTCGAGCGTGATCCTTGCCGGCGCGCGCACCGCGCGGCCCAGCGCGAGCGTCGTACGGTCGATGTCCCATGCGGGGAACATCGCGGGATGGTCGGGATAGATCATCAGCTCGCCGAGCGGTCCGCGAAGAGGCATTCCGCGGCCGTCGATGACCAAAGACGAAACGCGCCCCTGGGCATCGATGGTCGCGCGCGCCCGATCGTTGCGCAGTTCACGTCGCGTGGCAGTCACCGGTGCGATACTTTCCACCGGCGAAAGATCCCGCACGGCCGCGCCGGTGAGGGGTGGCAGACGCACGGCGCGCACCGCACCGTCCTTGCCCGATCCGAGCAAATGCAACCGCGGGCGGGGCAACGGATTGAACAAAGATGGCGCACCGGCGCGCCGGGCCAACATCTTGCGGGCGGATGTGATCGCCGTCTCCGCGATTTGCCGCAATTCGACGCGCGCTTCATCATAGACCTCGTGGATCGAGCTGCCCGGGATGTAATCGTGGAACTGGGCGAAAACGACCCGCCGCCACGCTTCCTCGTCCGCCGGACCGCCGTGCGTGGCGCACCGCACTGCTTCCTCGGTTTGCAGGGCGCGTTCCGCCGCGCGCATCCCGGACTTGATGTCCGCATGCGTGGTGTAGGTGCCGCGGTGGTATTCGAGATAGAGCTCCCCCTGGTAAACCGGAAGTTTGCCGCGGAGGCGGTCGAGCCGACGGAAGAACGGCTCGATATTTCCCCACTGCGCGCGCGGCAAACCCGCCAGATCCGCCATGCGCCGCGCCCGTTCGCACATTTCCTCGGTCGTGCCACCGCCACCGTCGCCAAAGCCGGTCGGGGCAATGACTTCATGATGGACGTCACTTTGCGCGTGCATGCGCTCGATGGCCCGCATCTCGGCGGCTTTGGCCGCCAAACAATAACCGCCCGTCTGGCTGATGTGGGTGAGCACCTCGCTGCCGTCGTGCCCGCGCCAGAGAAAACTGCTGTGCGGGAAACGGGTCAGTGCGCTCCAGGAAAGTTTCTGCGTGTAAAAATAGTCGACGCCCGTCTGGCGCATGATCTGCGGCAGACAGGGCGAGTAACCGAACACGTCCGGCAACCACAGGACCCGCGAAGGCGAACCTTTCAACTTGGCGAATCCTTTTTGTCCAAGCAGGAAACTGCGGGCCAGCGCCTCGCCGCAGGCCAGCAAGGTGTCGCTCTCCACCTCGGTGGCCCCTTCCGCATCCCAACGCTTTTCGCGGATGCGGCGCCGCACCGCGGTCATCATCGGCGGCGCGCGCCGCGCCACCGCGTCATAGCTGGCCGGTTGGCTGTAGCCGAATTTGTATTCCGGATACCGCTCCATCAGACGGTTGGCCGTGGCGAAAGTATGCACCGCCTTGAAATCCCCCACCCGCTCGGGCCAGAGCCAGACGAGATCGATATGCGCGTGACCGGTGAGGACCGCGCGCATCGCCGTGGGGCCCGCGGGCAGCTCTCGATACGCCCGGGCCAGGCGCCGGCGCGCGGCTGGGATCCCGTCCGACTCGAGCGCGTCGATTCCTTCCTCGAGAGCGCGGAGCAAGCGGCGCGCCAGCGGGGTGGCGGCAGCCAAGTCCGGGCGTTTACCCCATCCGCTCAGCTGCGAAGCCTGCGCCCCGAGCGTCTCCTTGAGTTCCTCTCGGACGAGATCATCGAGCACGAGCAGATCGTGGTAGAGGTCCCATACCTCGTCGTCACGCCGCACGAGGCGCGCGCCACGGAAGCGCGAACCTTCCGGTTCGAGGCCGCCGCCTTCGGGCAACCAAATCGCCGTCTGGCAAACCACGGACTCCACCCACAATTCGCGCGCGCCGTGCGGCAAGGGCGCGTGCTTGTGCACCGGATCGAATCCGTAATACGGCATTCCCCCGATGTGCAACGTCGCCTCGGAAGGATCATCCCAAGCCAGATAAAGATCGCCCCGCTTCGCGAAGGCCGAGGGCACCTTGATCTTCCACCACCGCTGGTCCCACAACATCCCCCAATAAACGGGCGGATGCACCGGTTTGAGTTTCTCGCGCTTCGCTTCGTCAAAGGTGCGGTGACGCGGCAACGGCGCGGTCGCCGAGACCGGCAAGGCTGCGATATCCTGCCAGATCCTGCCGCGCAGCGACTCGAGCGTCGTGGCGACCCGCGCGGGGACAAGCTGTAACAAGGGGGAAGCGGGCAGCATGCGGTCAGGGTTTTTTCAAGCCGGCCTCGGCCTTCAGCTTGCGCATTTCTTCCTGCATCTTGACGAGCAGATCCTTGTGCGCGGGATCGGCGACGATATTGCGCATCTCTTTCGGATCTTTTTCCAAATCGAACAATTGGTTCCACTCCGGGTGTTGCGGCACCTCGACATATTTGTTCGTCCGGTCGCGCACGGCGAAGAGGTCGAAGGTGACCTTCGGATACGCCGGGTCCTCGTAGTTTTGATAGAGGAAAGACCCGCGCCAGGGAGCTTTGCCGGCTTCGGCCGCGAGCAGCGGCGCCATACTTTGTCCGCTCTGCGGCCACGCCGGTTCGAGTCCGCAGAAATCCAGAATGGTCGCGGCCAGATCAAGATTGAGCACCAACTCGTCGCGCACCTGCGGGTCGGGGATCCGGCGCGGGTAGCGCAGGATCATGGGAATGCGGATGCTTTCCTCGTAAGCTGTGCGCTTGTCCCCCAAGCCGTGCTCGCCGAGGTAGTAGCCGTTGTCACCGAGATAGATGACCAGCGTGTCGTCGGCCAAACCCTCCGCGTCAAGCGTGTCGAGGAGGCGCCCGATGTTTTCGTCCATCCCGGCGAGGGTTTGGAAATAAGCCAGACGGTCAGGGTTTTTCGGATTCCAAGTTCCGGGCGGGTTGTCTTTCCGCCACGGCGCGACATCGCCGAAAGACTCCGGCTCCGGAAACTCGTGGTCCTGCCATTTCTCCGCCAGCCGCGGCGGCGGCGTGCGTTTGTCGTGCGGCGTCTTGTAGCCGACGACCATGGCAAAAGACGTATCCTTGTGCTCTTTGATGAAATCGATCGCGTAGTCGGTGGTGACATCATCGACCCAGCCCTTGGTGGGTGTGTCTTTGCCATCCACGACAAACGGACAGTTTTCGTAGATTCCCTGATCGAGAAACGTCGCCACCTCTTCGAATCCTGGCCGCTCGCGTTGCGTGCCCATGTGCCACTTTCCGAAGTAACCGGTGGCCCAGCCGTTTTTGCCGAGCAGCGCCGGCCAGGTTTCCGTCGACGTGAACGGTTGCGCATTGTGCGTGATGCCGTGCTGGTTGGAATGCCGCCCCGTCAGCATTGTCGCGCGACTCGGGGAGCACAGCGAATGGGTGACGAACGCATTGCGGAAACGCACCCCCCCGGACGCCAACCGGTCGAGCGACGGCGTCTCGAAAAACGGGTAATTCGCGCGGTCCCCCATTTCGCGCTGCACCACACCGAGCGCGTCGTGGCGGTGATCGTCGGAAATAATGAGGACCACGTTGGGCTTGCGGGGTTCTTCGGCGGCACGGACCGGGCAACAGACACAGGCAGCGCAGAGGACGGACCAAAAGCAGCGGAGGATGATCATGGCAGGACGGGTTCGGTTGTCGTGGCGGGCCGGAGCACAGGCGGATAGCACCCGACACCGCCAAGGAAAGCCCCTTCCCGCTCCGGGATCACGCCCCATGTCCGGTTGCGGACCGGAAATTTTCCTTTATCCTCAACAAAGGCACGCACTCTCTTCCCGTTTGGCATCGAGAAGAAGAACCCCGGCAAGGCGGAGACGCCAGGGAGTGGAAAAGCCGGGCAGATCAACGCGCTATTTGGAGCCGCATGAACCGTTTCGGCTGACCGGACAAGGCTTCGGGGTCGCGGACTGTCACCGGGCCAGCTGTGTTCTCCCCACCGGTGCTGCTCCAGACCGGATCCCACGCGACGAGATCATCCGAGGCGAGCACCTCGTAAAGAAGATCCGGATCGGCCGCACGCCGGAAGGTAACCGAAAGGTGTTCGGACCCGGCGAGCGGCATGATCAGGACACTTGGGCGGTCGGTGGCGGACAAAGGATCCGTGCCGAGCGCATATTCGGCCAGGTTGGGCATGCCATCGCCGTCGGGATCGGCGCCCGGTGACGAATCAGCGCCGTCCCAAGGCACACGATCCGTCCACCCTGCAAGCGGATCAGGCGCCGGCGCCACGTGGAAATCGAAACCGCGGGTCACCTCGTGGCTGGCACCGTCGACCAAGCGAACTTCAAAAAAGCTCGCCCCGGGAGACCCGGGGTAGCCGGCCAACAAGCCGTCCGGTCCGAGCGCCAATCCCTCGGGCAGAGATCCCGAAAGCAAAGACCAGGAATACGGTCCCGTGCCCCCGCGGCCTTCGAGCATACTCGCGAAGAAAGTCCCCGCCGTGGCCGGCCCGAAAGAGGATGTTTCGATGGTGAGAGGCAGGATAACATTCACGCTGAAGATGCGCGTGGCGGAGTTTTCCATGGCGTCGGACACCTTCACTTCGAACGCACCGGAGTCGGTCGCGGTGAGCGTGCCGCCCAGTTGTCCGTCGGACGAAAGACCCAGTCCCGCCGGCAGAACGCTACCCGGTGCCACCTCCCAAAGATAGGGCCCGATGCCGCCGCCGGCCGCGAGGTTGGTGGAGAGCGGCGACCCTTTGGTGAAGGTGCCGAGGTCGGGCGGACTGAGAACGGTCAGCGCGTTCGTGCCCGTTGCGGTCAGGACCCGGAACGTCAGGTTCCGCGGATGAAATTCCTCCGTGCCCGGTTGGGCTTGGAACCCCAGATTGGAAAAGGTCGTCCCGGCCGGGACACTCGCTTGCCAGGAGACCGGCCTCAACGTGATCCGGCTGCCGTTGGTCGTCACGATTCCGTTGAAAAAATTGATACTCGTTCCGGGAAAGTCGAACTCCGCCTCCCAAGACGTGATGTGGGCCGCGCTGTTGTTGATGATGCGGAAATTGCCCTGGTAAGTGCCGGCCCAGGCGTTCTCGCGAAAAAACTCCAAGCGCACGCTACCGGCGGGTGGAGGAGGCGGGGTTGTGCTGCCGTTGATCTGCCCGCGCGCGGAGTCATCCGACACCGTCGCGCCGGCGACGTCCGACAGCAGGAGAAAAAAATCGACGGAACGGCCCACCTCCAGGGACCCGGGCAGGATCGGGACTTTCACGGTTTGGCTGGTCTGGCCCGCGTCGAACTGCAGCGTGCCGGAGGTTGCGGTGTAGTGGACGCCGGCCCATCCCGCCTCGCCGTCCCGGGTGGCGTAGTCGAGACGGACCGGACCGGAGGCGGCGGAAGAAAGACGGACCGTGAATGTCATATCCGCCGGCGCGGCACCGGAGAGCGGTTGGCTTGCGGTGGCATCGGCGACCGAAACCGACGGCGGCGCAGCCGCCGAACCGTTGATCGTCACCGTGGCGGTGCCGCGCGCGACGGTCGCACCGGCGGGATTGGTCAATTTCACGCCGAAATTTTTCGAGGCACTCTGGAGCAACGACCCCGCGGCGACGGGCACCGTGATCGTCCGGGAAGTTTGTCCCGGGGCGAAAGAGAGCGAGCCGTTGGTGGCGGTGTAGTCGGTTCCGGCGAGCGCGGTGCCATTCTCAGTGGCATAGTTGACCGACACCGTGGAGGAAGGCGAAACCGAAAGGCTGACCGTCAACACCGCGTTCGTACTTCCCGAGGCCGGCTGGTTGACCGCCGCATCAGCGATGGAAATCGCGGGCGTGGTTGTTTCCGCCGGCGGCGCCGTATCGCTGAGCGACAAAGTGTAGGAAAGCGTGTTGGTTGCGCGGATGGTCACGCCGCGGCGGACCATGCCGCCGGTCAGGGTGGACGTGCTGCCCGCGTCGATCGCGGCGGGCGAATTGAGCTGGAGGAGGAACGAAGAGCCGTTGGGCCTCTGCAGGACGAGGCGGGTCGCGCTGGTCGAGAGCGTGGCGTCGGACGCGCAGGCCAGCGGCAGGTATTCCGTGAAAACGTTGGTGTGGGTGACCACCACGCTGACATTCGAACTTCCGAGCGTGACACTCTTTTGGCCGTAGGTGGTGCCTCCGCCGGCCAGCGCGTAACTCACCGAGTAGTCCCCCGCCGCGAGATCCGTCACCCCGGCGGCCGGTTCCACCGTCCCGGCGCCGACTTTGATTGTCCCGGGCATGTTGCCGGTCTCGTAAGCCAGCCCCGCATCGGCGCCCCGCACCGTGCCCCATTGCCAGGGTATGCTGCCGGAACTGCCGGAGACCGTTTGCAGGGCGAGACCGAAAGAAGGATTCCACAAAAGATTCAGGCCGTAGGCTTGCCGGGCCAGACGGCGATTGCCCGAGGCGAAGGTTGCGTAGTAGTTGCCGCGCTGGACCGAGGTCAAACTGAAGGCACCGGAGTTCGGCGTGGGATTGTGGTAGAGCCGGTTGAACGAGTTGGTCGAGCGGCTCGGCAGCGCTGCGAGGGCCGCGTCGCGCTGGGCGGTCGTTGGATGCCAGCCGTTGAGGATGGAAGCGGCCGGACGCGCGGCATCGTAGACGAAGGTCGGGATATAGCTGTAGCCGTTGGGCACCGAGAGATTGCCGTAATTCCCGAAGCGCGATTGCTCGCTGCTGCGCTTGGCCGCCACCCCGGCGGCAAATTCGGTGTCGGTCAGCGCGAACGCCCGCGAACTCGTCGCAAATTCGGCCAGCGGACGCGAACGCGGCGTCTGGAAGGCGTGCGAGGTGCGCGTGTTGAGGCCGGCGCTGGTGAAAAAGGTGTTGGTGGCCAACCCCGGTTGCAGAACCATGTTGGCGGCGAGCCAACCGTTCCAAGCGATGTCGTCACCGATGACGAGGCTGGTCAGATCGGTGCGCTGACGCAGCCGCGGCCAGGCCACCCGCAGATTGTTGTCATGCACGCCGGAGTAACCGAAGTCCGGGCCGTCCTGCTCATACCAGAAACCGGCCGGACTCTGGTCCTGCGCGGAGGAATCCTTCACCGCCTGCACAAAGACGGCGTCGAGTTCCGCGTCGGGCCAACGCTCGAGGTAAATCAGCGCGGCGTGGTAGGAGCCGTTGAACTGGTTGCTCCACTGCCGGGCGTGGCGGCGCATGTCTTCGCGGGTGAACAGCGCCATGAGCGCGCGCCGGATCGTGGTCTTCGTGTTCCCGAGGACCGTCGCGTCGAACGGCAGGCCCGAGGCCAGGATCATGTCGACCGCCTGCGCGGCGGCCATCACGCCGAAACTCGTCGGGGCCATGTTCCAGTTGGTCGGACTGTATTCGGTGAACAAACCGGCGTGCGAACTGCCTTCGGGCGCCTGCATGGTCGTCCACAGGTTCATCATGGCCTCGAGCCGCTGCCGCACGGACGCGTTGCCGCGGTAGGGATTCCACGGGCGGTCCGCCGTGTAAAAATAAGCCAGCACCATTTGCATCTCGAGGATTCGCGCGTTGTGGGCCACGTTGTCCACGGGTTCGCGGTTGACTTTGATGTTGAGAAAGCCGCGCGGATAAACAACGCCGTTGACCGTCGTGGTGTTCTCGACCACCGCGTTGGCCACCTGCGCGAAGTGCCTGAGATGGTATGGCACGTCGAGCTCGTGGTCGGCAAACTGGCTCAGCTGCATGGCCGAAAAATCCGCCGACGGCACCGGTGTCCAGCTTTGCGCCGCCAGTGACGCCGGTCCCAAGACGACCGCCCACACGGCCCGCCGTCCTGTCCGGAGAAACCGCGTCACGGCAACTCCTCGGCCACCTGCAACCTCATGAAGCGCGCTCCCTCACCCGGCATGCGAAGCTCGGTGACCGCGATCTCCGAAGCGCCGTCAGGCAGCGCTTGCTCCTCCACCAAAACTTGCGGGGAAAGCGCGGCCATGGAGGCGCCGGGCTCCGCTTCGGCCACGGCCTCCCAAACGGGCGCCGCGAGGCCCGAGGTCGCCTCGACGGTGAAGCGCAGGCCGGAAGCGGTGGCCGAGCGGCGGAAGCGCAGCCGGAGGGAAGTTTGTCCGGCGCCGGAGTCGGGCAATTCGACCACCGGCCACGCCGGTCCGGCGGCGAGCGGATCGGTGGCGAAAGCGAACTCCAGCAGGTTGGACAAACCGTCCCCGTCGGGGTCGGCGGACTTCGCCGCGGCAGCCTGGTCGGGCCAAGGCACACCGCCGGACCATTCGTCGAAGGAGCCGGGGACAGCGCTGACGTTGAGAGCGAGGCCGCGTTGGGCGGTGGCGCCTTCGCCATCGGCGACCGACGCGGTGAAGTTGAAGCGTCCGGAAACGGACGCCGTGCCGGCCAGTTCACCGTCGGGCCCCAGCACCAAGCCCGGCGGCAAACTCCCCCCAACCACACTCCACAGGTAAGGCGCACTCCCGCCCGTGGCCGCCAGCGTCTCCGTGTGGTATTCGCCGACCGCCGCGTCTTGCAGAGAGACGGAAACAATCTGGAGCGGCGCCTCGGCCACGGCGAGGGTCAAGGCGCGCGAGGCGGTCAGCCCCGCGGCGTCGGTGACCTGCGCGGTGAAGGCGAACGAGCCGGCGACCGCGGGCGTGCCGGAGAGCAGACCGGAGGAGGTCAATTGCAAGCCGGCGGGCAACGCACCCGCCACCACCGCCCACGCGCGCGGCTGCACGCCTCCGGACGCGATGAGTTGGAAATTGTAAACCGAACCGCGTTCGGCCGCGGGCAGGTCCTGCGCAGGAACGATCAACTCGTCGGGATCGTAAACGGCAACCACGCCGGTGGCATTCGTGACCAGCGACCAGGTGCCGTGACCGGGAAATTCGTCCGTCTGCAGCGAGATGCTCGACAGCGAAAGCCCGGCCAGACCGTTGCTCGCGGCCAGCACGGGGACGGTTTGGGCCGTTTCGGCAAAATTGACCAAGCCCGCGGCATCCATGCGCACCGTCCAAGCGGGGTTATTTGTGCCCCGCACCTGCGCGGCGGTGAAAGCCGGACCAAGCGCGGTCCAGTCCGCCAACCGCCGCACCACGGTTGTGCCCGCCCCGATCACCAGATTGGAAGTCGTGCGCCCCTGCCCGGCCAGCGCGCCGCCGGACAACTGGATTTCCGAGGCCATCGTCGTGTCGACCTGCAGCGTGCCTCCGGCGATGGTCGTGCTGCCGGTGTAGGTCTTGTTCGTGCCGCCGAGAATCCACGTGCCGGAGAGGACATCCACGTTGACCTTGGAAAAACCGTTGGTCGCGTCGGTCACCGGGCCGGTGAATTCGCCCGAACCGGGTCCGCGTAAGTGCAACGTGCGCCAAGTGTCGGCATTCGTCGCCGTCCGTTGCGCGATGTTGACCACGGGACCGCTGACTCTGAGGTGTCCCTCGGTGGAAGCGATGTCCCATCGTCCGCCGCCCGCGTCGAGCCCGATCTGGCCGGTCAATTCGTTCGTGCCTGCCACGTTGCGGATCTGCGCGTGGTTCGTGTTGGTGTTGATCACACCCGGCGTCCACATGATGAGCTGGAATGGTTCGGGCACGGTGATGCCGCCGGCCAGCTCGATACTCGGTGCATTGTTGCTGTCCCCGTTGAGCCGCGTGTTGCCGTTCGTTGCACCCAAGGCGGACCCGCTCGCCAGGCGGACGACGCTCTGGCCGGTGAGCGTGAACTGGCCGGTGAACGTGTTGGCCCCGCCGAGGACGATACGCCCGGGTCCGAGCGTGAGGAGGGCTCCGCTGCCGCTGATTGTTCCATTCCACGTGCGCTCGCCCGCCGGCTCGTTGAGCCGGAGTTCGCCGCCGGAAACGTTCACGCTGCCGGCGTAACCGGCATTGCTCAAAACCAAACGGCTCGTGCCGCCTTTGGTGAAGAAACCTCCGGCCAGCGGTGCGGCAATCGTGCTGTCGGCCCCGTTCGCGGAGATGATCGAACCATCCTTGACCGTGACCGGAGCAGAGCCGTTAACGACCGCCGCCGCGTTGAAACTGATGCTGCCGGCCGTCAGCGGGGTGGCCACGGTCAGGGTTCCCCCGCCGATGACGGCATCGCTGCCGTTGACCCAGGGGACATTCGTTCCGCCGATGCTCCAGTTCGTCGTGCTCGTCGCGGTCGTCCACGTGCCGTTGCCGGTCTGGACACCGGGCGTTCCGGGCTGCGCGTCCCAAGTCAGGGTGTTCACCGCATTGAGCGTGTACTCACGCTCGGCGACCGAACCTTCCGCATCTGTCACGCGCGCGGTGAAGGCAAACGAGCCGAGGGCCACCGGCGTGCCGCCGAGCACGCCGCCGGCAGACAGCGCAAGACCCGCCGGCAAGGCGCCGGCCGAAACCGACCACACGAAAGGCCCGGTCCCGCCATCGACCGCGAGAGATGCGTCATAAGGTTCTCCCGTGCGCGCATCGGGCAACGCGGCCGTGCTGATTTCCAGGGCACCAATCACCGTCAGGGTGTAGGCCCGCGTGGCGGTGGCGGACATGGCATCGGTGACGCGCACGGTGAAAACGGACGTGCCCGCGGTCGACGCCGTGCCGGCCAGCACTCCGGACTCGGACAAGACCAACCCCGCCGGCAGCGCGCCCGCGGCGAGCGACCAGACGTAAGGTGCGCCGCCGCTCACGGCCGCGAGCGTGGTCGCGTAGGCGGCGCCGGTCGTTCCCGACGCCAAAGACGGCGTGACGATCGTGAGGACCGCCGGATTGGTCACCGCGAGGGAAAGTTGCTTCACGGCCGTCGAGCCGTTGGCATCGGTGACCGTGACCGTGAAAACGGACATCATTGCGCCCAGCGGCGTCCCCGAAATCACCCCCTCCGGGGACAAGGCAAGTCCGTCCGGCAAACCGCCCGCCGTGACCGCCCACGCGTAGGGCGACGCGCCGCCGGTCGCGGCGAGGCTCGCGCTGTAAGCCGTGCCGGTCGTGCCGGCCGCGAGCGACGAAGTGGTGATACCCAAAGGCAACATGGGCCGGAGCGTGAAGGTCTGGCTGCCGGCGCTTTGGACCGGCGTGACACCGTTCGTCGCGACCACCGTGATGGTCCGCGTGGAGAATGCGTTGCTCACCGTGCCGGAGATGACGCCGGCGGTGGAAAACACCAACCCCGACGGAAGAGTTCCGGAAGTGATGGCGAAGGTCGGGGCCGGGAAGCCGGTCGCGGCGAACGTGTGCGTGTAGGGCGCGCCGAGCGGGACGAACACCGGCGGCGGATCGCTGGTGATCGCGGCCGGCTGGAGGTTGCCTATGACAGTCTGGTAAGAGACCGTGCCGCGGTCGGTCGCGCCTTCGCGCAGCGCAAGCGTGATGGTCAAGGGCTCGCCGACATTGCCGCTCACCGTGAAAGTGAACGGACGACTGGCCGTCGCGCCGGGCGCAATGGTCCCATAGACCTGGCTCGTGGTGACCGGCGTCACGCCGCCGGAGGCCTGCAGGGTCGCGGTGAATTCGGCCGAGGTGGAGGCGCCGAGCAGGTTGATGAGCGGCAGATCGTAGGTGACGGTTTCGCCGGCGTCCGCGCCCCCGTTGGCCGGGGCGTAGCTCTCGGACGAAGGCGCACCGAGGGCGCCCGCCGAGAAGGCGTCGCTCGCGACAAGCAATTCGTAGCTCAACGTGTTGGTCGCGGTGACCGTGACCGCGTGGCGGCGGAGGGCGGACGGGAGATTGTCCGAGGACGCGCCCGCCACGGTGAAACTGCCACCGTTGAGCAGACGCATGATGAGGCGCGAGCCGTTGGTGTGGGTGAACGTGAGTTGGCTGGCGCTGGTCGTGCGCGTCGCGCTGGACGGCGCGATGAGCGGCAGGCGCTCGGTGAACGCGTTGGGGTGCGTCACATCGACCCGGATGCGGTCCTCCTCGAAAGTCACGGTCTTCGAACCTTTGGTCGAGGGGCCGTCGACCAGGTTGTAAGTGGCCGCGAGGACGCCGTCGGCCACGTTGTTCGTGCCGTTGGACATGCTCAAAGTGCTGCCGTTCAGCCGGAGGACCGCACCGAGCGTCTGGCCGGAGCCGCGTTGCTCGTAAACGCGCGTCATGTTCGTGCGCCCCGTGCCCCAGGACGTGGCGAGAGAATTGGTGAACCCTCCCGCCACGGCCTGCAGGGCGGTGCCGTAAACCGGGTTCCAGAGCAGGCCGAGACCGAATTTCACCCGGTTGTCTCTGGCCCGGCCGGTGTTGAAAAGTCCGTAGTAGGAAGACCGTCGCGCCGCGGCCACCGTCAACTCCTTGTTGCCCGTGCCGTTGTGGAGAACACGGTTGAAACGCTCGGACGCCAGGTAAGGCAGGCTGTTGATCGCCTCCGTGCGCTGCGACGCGGTCGGATGCCACGCTTCCGTGCGGCCCAGCGACTCGAAAACAAACATCGGGATGTAACTGAAGCTGTTGTTGGTCGCCAGCGAGCCGTAGGTCGGGGTGGAGGCCAAGCTGTCCGTCTTGGCCCGCACCGCGTTGGTGAACTCGGCGTCCGTGTAGGAAAAGGCGCGGGACAGCGGCGCGAACTCGGAGAGCGGACGCGACTCGGGCGTCTGGAAAGCGGAACTGGTCCGCGTGTTGATCCCCGCGTTGGCCAGGAACGTCGGCGTGGAAATGTTCGGTTGCAGGACCAGATTCGCTCCGAGCCATGCCGCCCAGCGGTTTTCGTCCGTTACGATGACGGGCAACAGATCGTTGGTCCGCGTGCGCAGACGGGTTAGCGCAATGCGCAAATTCCGCTCGTGCACGTTGGAGTAATCGAAATCGGGTCCGTCGGCTTCGTAAAAATAGCCGGTCGGGCTCTGGTCGGTGGCGGACGCCGCGTTGACCGCCGCCACGAAAGCGTTGTTCAACTCCGTGTCCGGCCAGTTTTCGAGATAGATCAGTGCCGCGTGGTAGGAACCGCTGTATTGGTTGCTGTAACTGCTGGCCGCGTTTTGCATGTCGCTGCGCGTGAACAGCGCCATCAGCGCCTTGCGCAAGGCGGCGCGTGCGTTCTCCAGCACGGTCGCGTCAAAGGGCAGACCGGAATCGACAATGAGATCGAGCGCCTGCGCCGCCGCCATGACGCCGAACCCGGTGGGCGCGAGGCTCCAGTTGGTGGCCCAGTATTCGGCGAACAAGCCGTCCGCATTCTGCATCAGCACCCAGCGCTTGAGCATTTCCTCGAGGCGGATTTTCACCGCGGCATTGCCGCGGTAGACATTCCACGGACGGTCGGCCGTGTAGAAATAAGCCAGTGCCATCTGCATTTCCATGATGCGGGCGTTGTAAGGCCGGTTGTCGCGCGTGTCGCGGTTGACGCGGATGTCGAGGAAACCACGGGGATAGAAGTTGGTCACGATGGTGGAACTCGTGCCGTTGGTCTCCACGCGGTTGAACCCCGTCTCCACCACCGAGTTGGCCACCTGGGCGAAGTGCCTCAGGTAATAGGGGACCTCGTAGCTCGCGTCGCTCAAGTAAAGCTCGTGCGAAGCGAACTGCGATTTCGGCGGGGAACTCGACAGCGGGGGCACCGCTGGCCAAGCCGCGTGGCCCGCGTCCGCCGACAGGCCGATCCCGGCCACGAAGACAAAGAACCGGATGGCGAGCAGGCGCTGGAAGGGGGTCGGTGCCATGGGCAAAGTCCTCCGGTAGAGACCGGTTATCCTGATTAGACCTCCTGACCTCGGGGACGTTAGGTCAACTTAGCACTCTCTTTCGAGTTCGCCAGAAGGAGCCCGACTTTATGGTAAAGTGGCCACTTTGTGCGGTTCGCCGCGGCTAAGCGCCGGCCTGACGCAGGCTTTCGACGCACCGGCGCAAGGCCGGCACGGGATTTTCGGGATCGGCCTCGTATTCGAGCACGGTCATGCCGTCGAATCCGGTCTGGCCCAAAGCCGCGAGCAAGTCCGGCAAATTCACATTCCCCTCGCCGACAATGACATCCCGCCAGCCACCATCGCGGCCGAAGACGAAATCCTTGAGGTGAACGCCGTAAATGCATTGCGGAAATTTCCGCACCCAGTCCACCGGATTCCCGGCGCGCGGCCCGATCTGCAGGGCCCAGGCGGTGTCGAGGCAGAGTCCGATTTCCGGCGAGCCGAGGGCGAGCAGGTGGCTGATGACATCCGGCTGGCCGCCGAAACAATAGCCGCCGTGGTTGTGGATGCCGACGCGGATTCCGTACTCGCGGGACCAAGCGCGGACCTTTTCGATGGCGCGCGGAAAACTCTCCACCTTGAAATGCGCCGAAAGGTGCTTGGCCCCGGCCAGTGCGGCGCACTCGAACCAC
>CAZEYV010000186.1:0-6334 GCA_964516705.1 uncultured Chthoniobacter sp. | reverse complement strand
TCAAAATCAACCCCGACAAAATCGGACTGATCATCGGCCCCGGCGGCAAAACCATCAAGGGGATCGTTGCGGAGACCGGCGCCGAGATCAACATCGAGGACGACGGCTCGGTCCACATCTACTCGAGCAACGGCGACAGCCTGCGCCGTGCCAAGGAAATCATCTCCGGCATGACCAAGGAAATCGAAGTCGGCACGGTGTATCAGGGCACCGTGGTGACGATCAAAGAATTCGGCTGCTTCGTCGAAGTCATGCCCGGCAAGGACGGACTCGTCCACATCTCCGAGCTGGCTGACTTCCGCGTCAACAAAGTCGAAGACGTGGTCAAAGTCGGCGACCAGATCTGGGTCAAATGCATCGGCGTCGACGACCGCGGCAAAGTGAAGCTCAGCCGCAAAGCCGCGATGAAAGAGCGCGACCAGGAAGCCGTCCCGGCCGACGCGTAAACGCGCGCGCACAAAATCACCCGAAGGGCGTTCCGCAAGGAACGCCCTTTTTGCTTTCTTCCGCGCACGTCTTCGGGCGAAGGTTCCGAGTCTCCCCCGGACGTCCTCGCTATGCCTGATCCGAAGAAAGCGCCGGAAAAGCCGAAACATGCCCTGGAAACCGAGGTCATCTGGGCGGTCATCGGGCTTTATCTGTTTATCGCGGGCGTCCTCCTCCTCATCCACCACCTGCAGCCCGAAGGGCAGGAAACGAAAACGTCCTCGCCCTCGCCCAGCCACGCCTCGCAATACGGCGTGCCCGGCGGCGAACCGCACGCCACCCGGCCATGATCACCGCGTTTTTCAAGGACAACGGCAGCTTCCGCTTCACCCGGGAAGTGCAGACGGTCGAAGGACTCAAGGATGCCGTGTGGATCGATGTCCTGCGCCCCACGCCCGAGGAGAAGGATATCCTCCGCGCCGCGCTCGAGATCGAACTGACCCTGCAGCATCCGACCATCTACCACGAGGATGACACTCTCTTCATGACCATGGGGCTGGTCAGCAAGGACGAGGAAAACGAAACGCGGGTCAACAAGCTCACCTTCATCCTCCACGAGGATTGTGTCGTCACCCTGCACGAGATTGAACTCATGCCCGTGGCCGTGTTCGCCCAGCGCATCCGCCGCAAAGCGCATCTTTATGACACCCCGCGGAAAATCCTCTGGGGCCTGCTTTTCGCCCTGAGCGAAACGGTGGCCGACCGCGTTGAAGCCGTGGGCACCGACCTCGAGCAATTGTCGAAAAACATCGCCGAAATGCCGACCGAGTTGGGCACCGGCAAAACCGGCACCATGACTGAAATCAGCGAACTCCTCGCCGAGTTGTCCCGCTACGAGGACTTCATTTCGCAGAGCGGCGAGAGCGTGCTGCAACTGGCCCGCGTCGTCCGCTACTTCAACGCCGAAGTCGACGGCTTCACCGACGCCGAGTTGCAGGCCCGGGTCAACGAACTGGCCGCGGACGTCGCCGGGATCAAAGACCACCTCGCATTCGAGCACGACAAAGTCCGCTACCTGCAGCAGGCCTCCATGGGTATCCTGAACATGCAGCAGAACCAGATCGTCAAAGTTTTCACGATTCTGACGGCCGTGTTTCTCCCGCCGACGCTGGTCGGCACGATGTATGGCATGAACTTCTCCTACATGCCCGAGCTGTCCTGGAAGTGGGGCTTCCCCGTGACCATCGCCCTGACCTTCCTCTCCGCCATCCTCCCGCTCATCTATATCAAGAAAAAGCGCTGGCTGCGCTGATCCCCGTGGCCCGGGAAAACAAACAGCGTGTCGCCACGGAGGCTGCGCCGGAACTGCGGACCAATCCCTTCGCCGCGCTCGAGATCCAAGGTCGCGAACTTTCCAAAGAAGGTAGGGACACGCGGCCCGCGGGTCCGCCACCCTCCAGACGGCCGGGCGAGCCGCCCGGCCCTACCATCAAAGAACGCCTCCTCCTCCGCCGCTCCACCGCCCACCGCGGCGGAAAAACCGTCCTCGTCCTCGAAGGATTTTCCCCCGCCTGGAACGCGCCCAAACTCGAATCACTGCTCCACGACCTGAAAACGTCGCTCGGCTGCGGCGGCAAAGTCGAAGCCCGCACGCTCGCGCTCCAAGGCGAACTCGCCGACCGCCTTATCCCTCTCCTCGAAGCCCGCGGCTTCGCCGTGAAGCGCGGTTGGTAAGCGTAAAGTCCCCAAGCTTTCAGGCTTCTCGCAGCGACAGCCGTTTCGTCTGCTCTTGTAGCGGCGGTCTATGACCGCCGGAACATTACCCCTTGGCGAAGCACTTCGTCCCCCAGCCGCACGGGCCGTAGCACTCGGGCTTGGAAAAGCTCTGCATCTTGGGCGCAGGCGGAATATCGCCCGGCTCGAGCTTCACGCTCTTGAGCGTGTCTTCCAAGCGGTTGAGCGTTTCGTCGAGCAATTCCTGCGGAACATTCAACGCCGGCTCGATGCGGATGCTTTCGGCACTGATCAGCGTTCCGGCGGTCAGCACGCGACGATGGAACATGCCTTGCGCGACTTTGTAGCCGACGGTGGAGGACGGGAATTTCAAGCCGATGAGCAATCCCTGACCGGTCACCTCTTTCAAAATATCCGGATAACTCGCCTTCAACTCGTTGAGCTTGCCCATCATGTAATCACCTTTGCGCGCGGCTTGCCCCGGCGTGTCTTCCTCGAACATGACCTCGATGGCGGCCAGGGCCGCGGCGCAGGCAATCGGGTTGCCGCCGGTCGTCGTAGTGTGCATGAACGGATTCGGTTCCATCACGCTCCAGATCTTCGCCGTGGAGAAAAATCCGCTGCACGCCACCACGCCCCCGCCCAAGGCTTTGCCGAAGCACATGATGTCCGGCGCAATCCCGGAATGGTCGACCCCGAAAACTTTGCCCGTGCGGCCGAAACCGGTCTGCACCTCGTCCGCGATGAGCAGGACATTATAGTGGTCGCAGATCGCCCGCAGGCGCGGCAGGAAGTCCTGCGGGGGGACAATGGCCCCGGCCTCACCCTGCACCGGTTCGATAATGACCGCGGCCATGTCGTCGCCCACCATATGCGCCGCTTCGAGTTCCTTCTCCACCGCGCAAGCGCAGCCGTAGGGCACGAAACGCACGCCCTCGAGCAGCGGCAGGATCGGTTCGCGGAAGACGCTTTTGCCGGTGACCGACAACGACCCGAGCGTTTTGCCGTGGAAACCTTTTTGCATCGAGATGATGCCCTTTTTGCCGGTGTAGAATTTCGCGAGCTTCAGCGCGCCCTCGATCGCTTCGGTGCCGCTGTTGGCGAAGAATCCCTTCTGGATGTCGCCCGGCGTGATGTGGGCCATGACGCGTCCGAGTTGGGCCCGCAGCGGGTCGAGCATCTCCTGCGAGTATTGCGGCGAGCGGTCGAGTTGGGCTTTGACCGCTTCGATGATTTTCGGATGACGCAGCCCGTAGCTGTAGAGCCCGAAGCCGCCGAGCATGTCGATGAACTCGCGGCCGAGGGCGTCGCGGATGAGCGAGCCCTCGCCCTCCCATTCGGTGAAAGCGAACTCGCCGCCGAGGGTGGCCGACTTGCGGTGCTCGAGAAACCCGGCGTTGATGTGCTGGGCGAAATTTTCCACCGTCTGCTCGGCAATGCGCTGGCGTGCCTCGAGCGAGACGTCCTTGGCCGGTTTTTTGACCAGATCCAACATCCACCGCGCCTCTTCCAGGGCGTATTCGTGGTCGCGCAGGTGCGGGGACTCGAGGTGCTTGGCGGAGACATCCGCCGCACTCGGCGCGCGGGAAGGGGGTGTTTCGGACAAAGCCATGATGACCTCAATAGACAGCGGGAGCGGGTGCGCCGCAAGGCGATTCGGGCGGTTTCAGGTGACGGGATCCCCCACCTCGACCGGCTCCGCGCAACGCTTGGCGTGCACACTGACCACCCGCCGTCCGTCCGTCTGGCTCACGGTGAACTCGTATCCGTCGACCTGCACCCGCTCGCCTTTTTTCGGCAGATGTCCGAGTTCATGCGTCAGATACCCGCCGATGGTGCTGACCTCGGGGCTCTCGACCTTCACGCCGAGCAAATCGTCGAGGTCGTGCAGAGCCACGCCGCCGTCGAGGACAAATTCATCCTCGCCGACCTTCCGGTAGTCCTCCTCGTCGGTGTCGAACTCGTCCTGGATCTCGCCGACCAACTCGGCCAGCACGTTGTCCAGCGTGACCACGCCGACCGCGC
Organism: uncultured Chthoniobacter sp.; assembly: GCA_964516705.1. Lineage (GTDB taxonomy): Bacteria > Verrucomicrobiota > Verrucomicrobiia > Chthoniobacterales > JACTMZ01 > JACTMZ01. Next base: position 2,149 of record CAZEYV010000186.1, on the reverse strand, counting down.
CGCCGTATTCGTCGACCACCACGGCGAGGTGCGCGCCTTTGCCGAGGAAGAGCTTGAGCAGACGCTCCAACGGCATGAGTTCCGGCACATGGACCAACTCGCGCTTGATCGAAAGGAGATCGGTCTTGTCCTCCTGCACCAGGACGAGCAGATCCTTGATGTGCACCAGACCGACCGCGTCGTCGAGGTGCCCCCGACAGAGCGGGAAACGCGTATGGCGCGAATCGAGGGCGGTGCGCACGTTGTCGTCGAAACTCTCCTCCAGATCGAGGAAGACCACTTCGCCGCGCGGCGTCATGATGTCGCGCACCACGCGTTTGCGCAGATCGAGCGCGTTGATCAGGATCTCGCGACCCAGCGTGCTCATCGTGCTGCCGTCGGCCTCGGCCGTGTGGCGGAGGAGGGCGCGCAGCTCGTCCTCCGCATCCTCGCCCGCCACCTGCGGATCGGGCGGCGTGCGCAGAACCCGGCGCAGGATCCACCCGGACGCCAAATCGACCACGCGCACCAGCGGGCGCAGGGCGAAGTGGAAGAGCCGCATCGGGCGCGCCGCGAAAAGCATCACCTGGCGCGCGCGCCGGATGGCCAGCAACTTCGGCACCTGCTCGCCGACGACCACGTGCAAAAAGGCCAGGACCGAAAAAACCAGCGCGAACGAAACCGCCGCCACCGGCATCTCGCCGCGGAGACCGAACCACGCCAGCCACGGCTCGAGCAGCGGGCCGACAAAAGGCGCGCCCGCCCAGCCCAGCCCGAGGCTGGTCAGGGTGATCCCGAGCTGCGCCGCGGACAAATACGGCTGCGTGTTCTGCAGCATCTTGCGAACGCGCGCGCCGTTGCGGCGTCCGCCGAAATCATCATCCTCGTCCCACCCCCCCGCGCGGAGTTTGACCATGGCGAATTCCGCCGCGACGAAAAACGCGTTGAGGAAAAGCAGCACCGCCACCGCGAGCAGGCGCCAGCCCGCGCCGGCGGCCAGCTCCGGACCGGCGGAGGCCAGGAACAGGAAAACGGGAAAAGTCATCATTCAGTCACGCGGAAGGGAGAAAAGAGAAACGCCGGAGCAACCACTCCGGCGCGCGATCAACAACATCAGCGGCACCGGCCGGTGCCGCTCCCGGCACCTGTCACCAGCTTGCCTTGGTTACCCCCGGGATCAGACCCGCGCAGGCCAGCTCGCGGAAAGTCAAACGCGACATCTGGAACTCCCGGATGAAAGCGCGCTTGCGGCCCGAGACGCGGCAACGGTTCGACAAACGGACCGGGCTGGCATTGCGCGGAAGTTGGGAAAGGGCGAGGTAGTCGCCTTTCTTTTTCAACTCCGCGCGCAGCTCGGCGTGTTTCGCCACCGTCTCACGTTTGCGCTTTTCGCGCTCTTTCCATGCAGTCTTGGCCATAATTCAGAAAATGGTCGCGTAGCATGCCACGATGGCTCCCGCTTGGCAAGATCTAAATCGGGCGAATGAAAAATGCCTCTGTCCGAGCGAAATATTTGACACCCCACCGACGGCGGTTAATTCTTTCCCTCCTGTCCGTCGAGAGGCTCCCTGCCGAACCGCCAACAGCCGTCACCACCCGCCATGAACGAGCCCAAAAAAGAAACCGTCCGCATCGTGCTGCCCCCGCGGCGCGATGGCCAGCCCGTCGCCGCCAATCCCCGCGAAGCGGCCATGATCAATCTCCCTCCCAAGCCGTTGCCCACGGCCGCCGCCGCGCCGGCCGGCATGCCCGCGCCGCCGAGACCGGCCATGCCCCCCGTCCCGGGCGCGGCCACTCCGCCGCCGCCGAAACCTTTCAGCATGCCCGCAACACCACCAGTGCCAACCGCGCCCGGTGCGCCCAAACCACCCGGCGCGCCCGCCGCACCGAAAGTCCCGACTCCGGCCGCCTCCGGCGCTCCCGCTGTCCCGGCCGCTCCCGCGATGCCGCCAGCACCGAGACCCGCCGGCATTGTCCCTCCCGCTCCGAAGGCGAACGTGCCCGGCGCTCCAGCCGTCAAAATCGCACCCGCAGCTCCAGCGCCAGCGGTGCCCAAACCACCGGCCCCACCGGCCCCGCTCGCCGGCGTGACCGCTCCCAAGCCCCCGATGCCGGCCGGCCTGACCCCGCCGAAACCGCCCACCCCGCAACCACCGGCACCGATGGCGGC
>CAZEYV010000185.1:0-8932 GCA_964516705.1 uncultured Chthoniobacter sp. | reverse complement strand
GTGTCGGCACCGACATGCTGCCGCAGGCGCTCGGGATCGAAGCGCGCGGCGATCAGTTCGTCATAAGTTCCCATGTCGACGCCCATGTGGCACGGATGGAGCACGCGCGGCGAGGTGATGCGGAGGTGGACTTCCTTGGCGCCGGCGTCCCGGACCAGTTTGATCAGCTGCGCGGATGTCGTGCCCCGCACCAGCGAGTCGTCGATGATGACCACGCGCTGTCCGGCGAGGTTGGCCGGGAGCACGTTGAATTTCATGGCCACGCGCCGTTCGCGCAAAGCCTGCGTCGGCTCGATGAAGGTGCGTCCGATATAGCGGTTCTTGATGAAGCCGTCGTTGAAGGGGATGCCCGACTGGCGCGCGTAGCCGATGGCCGCGGGAATCGACGAATCGGGCACAGGCACCACGACATCGGCCTCGACCGGCGATTCCACGGCCAGCTGTTCGCCTAACTTCTGCCGCACCTCGTGCACGCTGCGTCCGTCCCACTCGCTGTCCGGCCGCGAGAAATAAACGAATTCGAAAGAGCAACGGGCCGGTCCGCCCGGTGCGGCGGCCGTGCGCCGGCGGGTCATTTCCCTGCCGCGGACCACGACGATTTCGCCGTTTTTGACTTCGGTGATATCCGTGCAACCGAGCGTGTTGAGCGCACAGGTTTCCGAGGCGGCGGCCCAGCCGCCCTCGGGGGTCCGGCCGATGGAGAGCGGACGGAATCCCCACGGATCGCGTGCCGCGATGAAGCAATCGATGCCGAGGAGGACGAGGGAGTAGGCGCCGATCCACGATGGCATGGTGCGCTCGAGGCGTTCCTCCCAGGTGCGGCCGCTGGCGGCGGCGAGCATGAGGGCCATGACCTCGGTATCGCTCGCCGCGGTAAGGGCGAAGCCGCGTTGCAGGAGTTGGGCACGCAACTCGGCGGCGTTGACCAGCGAACCGTTGTGCGCGAGAGCGAGGGGCCCGTGCATGGTCTCGACGAGAAACGGTTGCGCGTTGCGCACCGTCGATGCCCCCATGGTCGAATAACGCGTGTGGCCGATGGCGTGGTAACCGGTCAGCGGGGCCAGCGTTTCAGGCGTGAAAATTTGCGAGAGCAAACCGACATCCTTGTGCAGGCGCGCGCGCTGCCCGTCGGACACGGCGATCCCGGCCGCTTCCTGTCCGCGGTGCTGCAGGGCGAACAACCCGAAGAACGCGAGTTGCGCGGTTTCCTCGCCGCCGGGCGAGGACACAGCGACCACGCCGCATTCCTCGCGCGCGCCGTGGTCGCGGAATGGAACAGTCAGGGCGGCGGCGTGTTTCATGATTCTTGGACGGCGGCAACGCCGTTGCGGAAAAGCGGCAACGCCGATCCTGCTTCCCCCGCGATCGCCCGCCCCTGGCGCGCGGTCACATGGTTCTCCGGATGAGGCATCATGCCGAGGACCAGTCCGGTCGGATCGCACACTCCGGCAATGGCGTCGGCCGACCCGTTGGGATTGGCGGGATAAAGATCCGTCTCGTAGCGGAAGGCGACACGGTCGTCCCGCCGCAACTCTTCGAGAACAGCGGGCGCGCCAATGTAGCGGCCTTCGCCGTGGGCCACGGGGCAACGGATCGGTTCCGTGAGGCCTCTCGTCCAGACGCAGTGAGCGGACGACGGTTGGAGCACGACCCAGCGGCATTCGAAGTGTCCGCGTTCGTTGTGCTGCAAGGCGCCGGGGAGCAATCCGGCGCGGACCAGCATCTGGAAACCGTTGCAGACCCCGAGCACCGGGGTGCCGCGGGAAACTTTCTCGGCCAGCAGGTCGCCGAGCAACCGCTCCGCTTCGAGGGCGAAGACGCGTCCGGACCCCAGCGCATCGCCGTAGGAAAAACCGCCGGCAATCAGAATGAGCCGGGCGCGCTCGATTTCCGCGCGGCGGGCGGGCAGGTCGAGCAGATCGACGCAAACCGGTTCGGCGCCGGCCTGGCCCAAGGCGAAGGCGGCGTCATGTTGCCGGTTGGTGCCGGGCGCGGTGAGGATGACGGCGGGAGGTTTCATCAAACGGCGCCCCTCCAAGCGTGCTCCAGACCGGCGAGAGACCAGGCATGCCGGCCGGCCGGCGTGGTGATCGTGAGCACCGGTTCCGTGACGGTCCTGCCGATGACGGTCGTCTCCGCGCCGAGGTCCCCGAGAACCCGCGGGACATTTTCTTCCCGGACTTCCAGCACGAGGCGTCCGAGCGATTCGGCAAAAAGCGCCCGGCATGCGTCGTCATCCACGATCGTCACGTCGAGGCCGAGGTCGCCGCCGAGGCACATTTCGGCCAGCGCCACGGCCAGGCCGCCTTCGCTCACGTCGTGGGCGGACTCGACAAGTCCCGCGTTCATCGAACGGTGGATGCGGCGGTAGCGTTCCGGGGCCGACGGATCGGGAGCCGGCACGGTGCCGCCCTCTTCGCCGGTCACGAGGTTGAAATGGCTGCCGCCGAATTCCCGCGCCGTGCGACCGGTGAGGATGAGGGCGTTTCCCGCCTGGCGCAGCGCGGTGCCGACCGCACGGTCGGCATCGGGCAGGTGGGACATCGCGGTGATGACCAAAGTCGGCGGGATGGAGCGACGTTGTCCGTCCGCGGCCGCGTATTCGTTGTTCAGCGAGTCTTTCCCGGAAACAAACGGCGTGCCGTAAAGCCGCGCCGCCTCGCAGCAACCGCGCACCGTGGCGGCGAGGTCGCCGAGGGTTTCCGGACGACGAGGGTCGCCCCAGGAAAAATTGTCGAGCAAGGCCGTCTGAGCCGGATCCCCGCCGGCCGCGGTGATGTTGCGCATCGCTTCGTCGACCGCGGCCCAGGCCATGCGCTCGGGATCATGGACTCCGTAACCTGCGTTGACGCCGAGGCCGAGGACGAAGCCGGCGGCGCGTTGCGGCGGGGCGATGACCGTGCCGTCCGACGGACCAGACTGCCGCGCGCCGGCCATGGGACGCACGACGGTGGCCCCGAGCACCTCGTGGTCGTAGCGGTGGATGATCGCTTCCTTCGAGGCGATGTTGGGATGGGCGAGCAAGGCGAGGAGGGTCTCTTCGACGTCCGCCCGGCGGACACGCAAGTCGGGCGCGCGGTCGGGCGAGGGGAGAACGGCGTGCAGGTTCCGCACGGGTCGCCCCTTGTGCAAAAATTCCATCGGCAGGTCGACAACGGTTCGATCGCCATGGCGCACGAGCAGGCGGTGGTCGCCGGTGAACGCGCCGATGTCGCAGGCCGAAAGCCCGAGGTGCTGGGCACAGGCCAGCACGTCCGCCGCGCGGTCCGGGGCCACGGCCAGGACCATGCGCTCCTGCGCTTCGGACAGCCAGACCTCCCACGGTTGCAGCCCGGCGTATTTGCGGTCGACCGCGGCGAGGTCGACCGACACGCCGGTGGTCTCGCCGAGTTCGCCCACCGCGGAGGAGAGTCCGCCCGCCCCGCAATCGGTGAGCGCATGGACCAGCGGCTCGGGACGGTCGAGCAGGTCGGTGAGCAGATCGGCGACGAGGCGCTCGATGATCGGATCGCCGATCTGCACCGAGGCCCCGGCCACCTCGCCGGTCGTGGCGTCCATCGTCATGGAAGAAAAGGTCGCCCCGCGGATGCCGTCGCGCCCGGTCGCCCCGCCGACCACCACGATGCGGTCGCCGGGTTGCGGTCCGGTCAGTTTGTCATAGCCCTGCATGACTTCGCCGACACAGCCGCAGAAAACGAGCGGGTTGGCCGTGTAACCGGGATCGTAGAGCACGGCGCCGGCCACGGTCGGGATCCCCATTTTGTTGCCGTAGTCGGCCACACCTTCGACCACGCCCTCCTCGATGACGGCCGGATGGAGCACGCCTTGCGGGAGCGCGCGGTGGTCGACGTCGCGCGGTCCGAAGCACAGGACATCGGTCAGGGCCACGGGCCGGGCGGGGGCGGCGAGGACATCGCGGATGACGCCGCCTACTCCCGTGTTGGCGCCACCGAAGGGTTCGATCGCGCTCGGATGGTTGTGCGTCTCCGCTTTGATCGCAAGGCGGACGCCGTCGGCAAAAGCGACGATGCCGGCGTTGCCGTCGAAGGCCGAAACAACAAAAGGCGCGGCGATTGCGGCCGTCGTCTCGCGCAACTGGAGGAGCAGCGGGGTGATTTCGCCGTCGTTCGTCTTGAGGCGTGCGCCAAATGTTTTGTGCGAGCAGTGGTCGCTCCAAGTCTGCGCGATGGTTTCCAGTTCCGCATCGGTGGGATCGCGTCCGGCTGCCCCGAACCATCCAGCCACCACGGCCATTTCTTCCGGGTCGAGGGCGAGCGCGCGCGCCGCGTTGACCAGGGCCAATTCCTCCGCACTTCGTCCGCGGACCGGCACGATTTCGACGCCGGCCGGTTCACTTTCCGGCCCGCGGGCGAAGCCGGGCTGCACGGCGCCCGTCGACCATGTCTCGATGACCGGATTGCAGAGCAGGTTGTGGACGAGAAATTGCAGATCCTTTTCCGGCAGGGCGCGGCCTCCGGTCATGAGGAAACGCGATCCGGTGGCTGCTTCGATCCGCAGACCGAGGCGCGCGGCGCTCTCGGACAGCTGCGCGGCCACGCGGTCGGTCACTCCGGCCCGGCGCGCCACTTCGATCATCCGGCGGTCCGGATGGTCGGCAGCTTCGCCGCCATCGAGGCGCGCGGCCCCGCCCGGCCCGTCGTCGATCAAGCGGGGCACCAAGCGGCGCAAGCTGGCGGTGTCCGTGTCGCCGCGGAGGAAAATGATGTCCCATGCCGTGATGGAGACACCGGGAAATCCCAATTGCTGCGCCTGGCGCGTGAGGGTTCGGTCGCGGTGCGCGCCGGCCGGCTTGATCACCTTGGCAATGTCACTCATGCGCGGCGAAGGAGGCGATGACCGCAGGCAGCAGTTCGTGCTCGGCCGTCTGGATGCGTGTTTGGAGGGTTTCCGCCGTGTCGCCCGGGAGCACAGGGACTTCGCGCTGTGCGATGATTTCCCCGGTGTCCACGCCCTCGTCGACATAATGCACGGTGCATCCGGTGACCGCGTCGCCCGCGGCGAGGGCCTGCGCGGCCGCAGCGGCGCCGCGGTGCTTCGGGAGGAGCGACGGATGGATGTTGATGATCCGCCGCGGATAAGTGGCGAGAAAAACCGGACCGACGATGCGCATGAATCCGGCCAGCACCACGAGTTCGGCGTTTTCTTCGCGGAGGATCCGGACAAATTTTTCCTCGGTCGTGGCGTCAAGGGGTCCGCGCGGCTCCGACGGAACGATCGCTTCGGTTCGCGCACCGGATTCCTGCCCGATTTCGAGAATGCGCGCCCCGGTTCGGTCGGACAAAACCACAGCCAACTTGGCCGGCAACCGTCCTGCGTCGATGGCGCGCACGATCGCTTCGAGGTTGGAGCCGCGGCCCGAGCCGAGCACGCCCAAGCGGAGCACGCGGCCTTCGTTCATCGGGCCATGCCGACGTTCTGGACCATCTGGAAAAGCTTGCCTTCCGACTTGATCGAGGGGGCGATGATGACCTCGGTCTCCTGCAACCGGCGCAGGTCGGGTGCGCCGACATTGCCCATGCACGTGGTGATGGCCCCGATGAGATTCTGGCTGCCGTCATCGACCTCGGCCGGACCGAAGAGGATCTGCTGCAGGCTGCCGGAGACCCCCACTTTGATCCGCGTGCCGCGCGGGAGGTTGGCGTGCGGGGTGGCCATGCCCCAGTGGTAGCCGCGGCCCGGGGCTTCTTCCGCCTTGGCGAACGCGCTGCCGACCATCACGGCGTCCGCCCCGCAGGCCAGCGCTTTGCAGACATCGCCGCCTTTGTTCATCCCGCCGTCGGTGATGATCGGCACGTAACGTCCGGTCTTTTTGTGGTGCATGTCGCGCGCCGCGGCGCAGTCGACCGTGGCCGTGACTTGCGGCACGCCGAGCCCGAGCACGCCGCGCGAGGTGCATGCCGCGCCGGGACCGACGCCGACCAGCACGCCGGACACACCGCAGTCCATGATCTCGAGGGTAACGTCATAAGTCACCGTGTTCCCCACGATGACCGGGCATTTCATCGACCGGCAGAAATCGGCGAGGTCGAGCATCTTGTATTCGCTGGAAATATGACGCGCAGTCGACACCGTGCTTTGCACGACGAAGACATCCACCCCGGCCTCCTGCGCAATCTGCCCGCAACGTTCGGCCTTCTGCGGGATGGCGCTGACCGCGGCAATCACGCCCGCATCTTTGATTTCCCGGATGCGCTTGGCGATCAGTTCCTCTTTGACCGGTGCCTGGTAGACTTTTTGCAGGAGGGCGGTGACTTTGTCTTTGTCCGCGGCCAGCACTTCGGCCAGCACTTCATCGGCATTGTCATACCGCACCTGCACACCCTCGAGGTTGAGCACGGCGAGGCCGCCGAGTTTGCCCATGGCGATGGCGAACCGCGTGTCGACCACGCCGTCCATCGCGCTGGCCAGGACGGGCAGGGCGAGTTTGAGCGTGCTGCCATCGGGTTTGGGAATCTGCCAGGTGATGTCCGTCTCGTTCGGATTGATCGTCACCGCTCCCGGCACGAGCGCGATTTCATCAAAGCCATAAGTCACCCGTGCCTTCCGATTGCGTCCGATCCACATGCCCATAAGCGGACGACTATTCCAGAAAGTCCGGCCCGCTTCAATCGCTGGATGGCGCGGGGGATGGCCGCGGATGTAACAAATCCGTCACAATCGGCGGCCGTCTTTTTCAAGGGCCGGCCGGCGGCGCGGTGTGACGTATGTCCTCGGCGGAAGCGGCGAAGACCGCATCCTCCGCGATATTGACTGCATGGTCGCCGATACGTTCGATGTTGCGGGCGATGAGGACGAGGTCGAGGTAATCTTTGATGCGCGCGGGATCCTCAGCCATGCGTTCCGTCAAGCGTTCAATGAGCCTGTGCTGCAGCGCATCGAGTTCCCGGTCTCGCGGTTTGAGACTGCGCCCCAAGTCCTCGTCGCGGTCGGCAAAGCTGCGTATGCTGTCGTGCAGGATGGCGGTGGCGCGGTGGTAAAGATCCTCGAAGGGAGAGGTTTCGGGCAGCCGGGGTGATTCGTTGAGCCGCCGCGCGCGACGCGCGATGCTTACGGCTTGATCCCCGACCCGCTCGAGGTTTCCACCCATTTTCATGGCGGAGACCACTTCGCGCAAGTCGTTGGCCAAGGGCTGGAAGCGGACGAGAATGGCCACCCCGGCTTCGTCGACGGACTTTTCCAGGCTGTCGATTTCCGAGTCGTCGGCAATGGCCCGTTCGCAGGCCTCGAAGTCCCGGGCAAATAATCCCCCTCCGGCGGCTCCGAGAAGGCGTTCGGTCAGGGAAGCCATCATCAGCACCGTATCGCGGAGCGACCGCAGGGCATCGTCAAAGTCGCCCAGTGTGTGTCTGGCTGTCGCGAGATCCATCACTTTGACTCTATATACCCGGGCGTTCGCCAAGCAAGGCCCGCAACTTGTGACAAATGCGCCACGTCGCCTCTTTTGGCTTCCTTCGGCACGGTGCCGTGGCGACAATCCGCCTGTTCCAGTCCAAACCATGAACAAGCTCCTCACCCTCACCGCGGCGGTGGCCGTTGCTCTCGCCGCCCCCCTGCATGCCCAGCAACTGTCCGGCGCCGGGGCGACATTCCCGGCTCCTCTTTACCAACGATGGGCGGTGGAATACAGCAAGCAGGTTCCTGCCATCAAAGTGAACTACCAGTCGGTCGGCAGCGGCGCCGGGGTGAAAAATTTCCTGCAGGGTGTGGTTGATTTCGGGGCCAGCGATGCGGCCATGACCGATGAAGAGATGTCCAAGTCCCCGCGCGGCACCGTGCTCGTCCCGGCCACGGCGGGCAGCGTGGTCCTCGCCTACAACCTCGAGGGTGTCGCCGGCCTCAAGCTGACCCGCGCTGCTCTCGCGGGGATCTTCCTCGGCACGGTCACCAGATGGAACGACCCTGCCATCGTGTCGGCCAACCCGGGTGTCCCGCTCCCCGCGCAGCCGATCAACGTGGCCTACCGCTCCGACGGCAGCGGCACGACTTTCGTCTTCACCCAGCATCTCGCGGCCATCAGCTCGGCGTTCGACGAGGAAGTCGGCTTCGACAAATCGGTCACCTTTCCCGTCGGCGTGGGCGGCAAGGGCAACGAGGGTGTCACCGCCCTGATCAAGCAGATGCCGGGCACCATCGGCTACATCGAGTTCGGGTATGCCGACCAAAATGGTTTGCCCATGGCCGCCATCGAAAACAAGTCGGGCAATTTCATCGCGCCGGGCCCCGCGAGCGGCGCGGCCGCCCTTGCTTCGGTCGAAATGCCGGAAAACCTGCGCGTCTGGCCTGTCGATACGGACGCCCCCGACGCCTACCCGATCTCGTCTTTCACCTGGCTGCTGCTCTACAAAAAATACGACGACGCGGCGAAGTTGCGGGCGCTCAAGGATTTCGTCACTTATGCCCTGACCGAAGGACAAGCCTTCGCCACCGACCTCGGTTACATCCCGCTGCCCGAGTCGGTCGTGGCCAAGGCCAACGCGGCTTTGTCATCCATCGAGTAAGTGCGGTCGCGCCCTTTCCATGGCGGATGACACGGCCAGCGCAGACGGCACCCACGGCACCGCCGGGCGTCGACGCCCGGATGTGTTCCGCGGGCTCACGGCGCTTGGCGCCCTCGCCTCGGTCTTCGTGCTCGGGTGGATTTTCTGGGAGGTTTTTCAGGAAGCGAAGCCCGCGCTGGAGAAATACGGACTCGGCTTCCTGACCGGCGCCAGCTGGCAACCCAACCGCGATCGCTACGGCGTGCTGCCGTTCCTCGTCGGCACCGGGGCCACCGCGTTGATCGCTTTGATCCTCGCTTTCCCGCCCGGCTTGGCCATCGCTATTTTCCTCAGCGAGGATTTCCTCCCGCGGCCCGCGCGCGAATTCGTCCGCTTCGTCGTCGAGCTGCTCGCCGCCATTCCCAGCGTGGTCT
>CAZEYV010000184.1:0-2925 GCA_964516705.1 uncultured Chthoniobacter sp. | reverse complement strand
TTTCGGATGGTGGCAGGATCGGGCCGGCTCGATCACCGTGCTGACCATCGCGCTCGTCTTGTGGTGCCTTGTCGCGGTGGGCGCGGCATTTTGTCAGACCAAAGAAGCCTTCTTCCTGGTGGGCAATGCGGCGGGCTTGGCCATCGGGTCGTGCCAGGCGGGCAGCCGTGCGGTGGTCTCGTTGCTCTCGCCGCGGGAGCGCGCGGCGGAGTTCTTCGGATTCGGGGGGGTGTTCGAAAAATTCGCGGCGGTGGTCGGTCCGCTCTTCATGGGTGCGCTGGCCGATGCGGCCGGTCTGCGGTGGGCGGTGCTGTCCACGCTGATCTTTTTCGCCGGTGGATTGCTCGTGCTGCGCACGGTGCGGATGCGTCCAGCGGCGTAAGCTGAAGGGCGGGCTTACCGTCAAGAGGGCGAGGTACAGCGGTAGCTGGAGGCGTCGAACCACTCGAGGAAGCGGCGGGCGGCGGCGGCCGAGTTGAGCACGGGGATGCCTCCAAGGCGGCGCATGTGATCCGCCTCGGAGGTCTCGAAGACGCGGACGATGGCCGGAACTTTGCCGCGGAGAAGGCGGAGCACTTTAGCCGCATCGGCCGTGCGGCGCATGCTGCAGAGGACAACGCGGGCGTCGTCCGCCCCGGCCGCGGCGAGAACGTAGGGATCCGCTCCGTCGCCACGGAGGCAGGGGATGCCGTTGGCTTCCAAGTGCGCGATGACACCGGGGTCGTCATCCACCACGAAGATTTGCTGTCCATTCTCCTGCAGGGTTTTCAGCACCCAGCGTCCGGCTGCGCCGTAGCCGAGCATGAGCACGTGGCCACGCAGGCTGCCGGGCGCGGGCGGGTGGCGTCGGGGCAGGTGGTGCAACAGCCAGGAGGTGGTCGCGTCGGTGGCCAAAAATGGGGTGAGCATCATGGTGAAAGCGACCACGGCGGCCAAAAGACTGAACTCGGGTGCGTCCAGGCTGCCGTTGCCAAGGCCGACCAGGCCGATGACGAGGCCGAGTTCCCCGGCTTGGCCGAGGAGGAGGGAGGATTCCACGGCGGGACGGACGGATAGCCCGAGAGTGCTGGCCAGGAGAGTGACGACCAATGGACGGAGGAGAACGACAATGAGCACGAGCCCGGCTGCTTCCGGGAGGCTGTCCGCCGCGGGCAAACCGGCAATATAGCCGAGCGTGACGAAGAAGATGGCGAAGAAAAAATCACCGAGGGCGGCGAGTTGCACGCGGAGGATTCCATTGGCTGGAAAGCGCGAAATAGAGAGGCCGGCCAGGAAGGCGCCGACCACCAGGGGTAATCCGAGGGCGACAGCTGCGGCTCCGAAGGCGAAGAGCAGCGAGAGCATGAGCATGAGCAGGGTCTCGTCACCGAGACGTGTCTTGGCCAGAACGCGCGGGACAATGGTCGTTTGCAGGATGACGGCCAGACCGAGCAAGGCGGTGGATTTTCCCATCGCGAACAACGAAGCGATCCATCCCTGCGGCCACGCGGAAACAAGCACCAGCATGCCGACCAGGAGGAAGTCTTGGAGCAATTGGACCGAAACAACGAGGCGTCCGAACGGTTCACGCGTCTGACGCAATTGGCGCAATTGGCGGATGGCGACAATGGTCGACGAGCCGGCCAACGCGGCGGCGAAGTAAACGGCCGGTTCAAAGGCGGTGTTGTTCAGCCGGAGCCAGAGAAGGACCGCGGCGGCGGTGATCAACATGGGGACAAGGCTGAGGACCGCGGCTTGCCGCCGGTCACCGGCGATGCGTTGCGGGTTGAGTTCGGCGCCGGCGAGGAAGACGAGCACGGCGACGCCGAGTTGCAGTGCCTCGGTGGCGAAATCCTCGGGCGCCTGGACACCGACCAGCCAGATGACCCATCCGGTGAGCAGATAAAGCGGAATGATCGGCACGCGGGTGAGTCGCGAAACAGCGCAGGCCAGCGCCGCAGCGAGCATGATGACGCCGACCCCGATCACGGTGCGATGACCCCCATTTTGCGTAGTTCGGCGTCCTGCGCGGAGACGCCGTCGACTTTCGGCACGAGCATGAAGCAGACCTCCATGGCCAGCAGGTTTTCCGTGGCGGAGAGGTCCATGACATTGACCGCGCAGGGGGTGCCGGCGGCGCGGCAACGGTAAGCGAGCAGGTCGTTTGTCTCCTCGATGGTCAGGGCGGAAACCAGCATGCGCGCCCCGCCCACGTTGGCTTCGGCCAGGACATTCGGGTCACCGGCATCGCCGAGCAGGACGTCGCACTCGAGCCCGCGAAGTTTTCGCGGATCGGTGTCGATGGCGAGAACGCGTTCGCCCCGGGCGCGGAGGAGGTGGACGAGTTCCCGCCCGAGCGAGTTGATTCCGACCACGATGAAATGTCCGTGTGGTTGCTGCGAAGTGTGAGGGGGTTCCTCGACCGAGGGCGGGCCGAACAACCGGAGCAGGCCGCTCGCTTTGACCAGACGGTAAAAGGGCGCGTTGTAGAGGATCATGTAGGCCGACACCGTGATGGTGACGAGTCCGACCAGTGCGGTGATGGAGAGGATGGATGGCGCGATCAATCCCGCCCGCACGCCCATGGCGACGAGGATGAAGGAGAATTCGCTGATTTGCGCCACGGTGACGGCGGTGAAGAAAGACGTCCGCTCCCCGTAGCCCATGCGGAGGATGACCCAGATGAAAATGACGGGATTGCCAATGATGACGAAAAGCGAGAGGAGCAGGACGGCGCCCGAGTGCGCGAAGGCGGCGGACAGCTCCATCTTCACGCCGAGGGAGACAAAGAAGACGGCGATGAAGAAATTCATCAGCGGGTGCACGCGCCGCCGGAGGTCGTTGTTGTAGGGAAGTTGGGCCAAGCTGAGGCCGGCAAGAAAGGCGCCGATCTCGAGCGAGAGGCCGAAGAGTTCCGCGGCGAGCACGATGAGGAAACACCAACTG
>CAZEYV010000183.1:0-13807 GCA_964516705.1 uncultured Chthoniobacter sp. | reverse complement strand
GTGTGCCGGTTTATCCTGGGATTGCTTCCTATCGCATGAAGGAACAAGGCTGGCCCGCGCAGGAAATTGTCCGTCAGGTCGGTCTTTCCCGCACGGTCGGCAGCGGCCCGTCCGGTCACATTTTCTTTCGCATGCAAGACTTGGTGCAGAACACCAGGGGCCTCTCGACCACGCTGAAGAAGGCTGGCTATTGACCCAGCAGCGCGCGGGCGATCGCGATCATCTTTTCCGGCGCCGAGAGGCGATAGCGCTTCGCATTCACGTGCAGTCCATCGCGCCGCATTTTGCCGAGCAGTGACCGATAGATTGAAGCCATGACGCGGGCCGGTCGCAGAGCTTTGGCGTCCTCTGCTGGGGACGTTGCTGCCGCCTGACCGAACAGCGCAGCCGTCTTCTCCGCGAACGAGAGCAAATACTCCTGCGCATCGCTTGGAAAAGAGCCAACCCCCGCGGCGGACAATTCATCCAACGGATAATAAATCCGCCCGCGCGTCAGGTCCGATTTCGTATCGCGCAGGATGTTGGTATATTGCAGGGCGCGTCCAAGGGTTTCGGCGTAGGGGGTGGCGCGGTCCGGGTCCGCGCCGAAAATGGGAAGGCAAAGCCGTCCGACGGTGCCGGCCACGCGGTGACAGTAGAGATCGAGATCGGCGCGTGTGGCCATGCGCACGGGTGCAGCCAAGTCGGTCGCCGTGCCGTCAAGCAACTCGAGGAACAAGCCGTGATCCAGACCGCGCCGCACGATAAGTTCGCGCAAGTTGTCCGGTAGCCCCCGCAGATCAGGATCACGGAAAGCCGCGCGCCACGCTTCGAGCGCGGCGTAGCGGTCGGTGGCCTCATGGCCTTCCGCGTCGGCAATATCATCGGCCGCGCGGCAAAATGCGTAGAGCCTCTCGAGATCCGCGCGACGATCCGCGGCCAGCAAGCGGAAGGCCGGCGCGAAGCTCGACTTGCCGGTGCGGACGATGGCCGCGGCCTCCAGGTGGGCGGGCGGGAGCAGGCGGTTCATGCCGCGTCGAGTCTGCCCCCGGACATGCCGAGCACGCGGTCCGAGGCACGAATGGCGGGTCCGTCCTGCCGTGCGCCCCACACCACGGTGAGACCGAAGTGGTCGACCGCGCGGCGGGCGAGGGGAACGAGGATTTCTTCGGCGGCCGGCGATTCGGCGAGCAAAACCCGCGGTCGGTGAATGATGGCGCGGGCGAAGGCCGCGACCGCCTGGCTTGCCGGTTCGAGGGCCGACACCGGATGCCCGGCCAGTGCCTCCAGTCCGCAAAATTGCAGCGCCGCCAAGGTCTGCTCCGCCTGTTCGTTTTCGGTCGTGCCGCCGGCTTTGAGCACGGGAAAAGCGATGTTTTCCAGCACGGTGAGCGAAGGCAGCAAGGCGCAAGTGGGGAAAAGGAAACCGAAATTCCTCAGGCGCACGATGTCGCGCTCGGACGGCGGCAGAGCGGATGCGCGGATTTCGCCCAGCCAGACTTCGCCCGCATCCGGTTGTTCGAGCAGGCCGAGCAGGTGGAGCAGCAGGTTTTTCCCGCAGCCCTCGGCCCCGCTGATCGCGTGGAAGCAACCGGCTGTGAATTCCGCGCTCACGTCTCTCACCTGCGAGGCGCCTTCGCGCCAGAGAGGGCGAAGGCATTGCAGGTCTCGGCAATGGAGCAGGGGGGCGGTCATTGCACGAGACAGGATCCTGCCTGCGGCCGGAGGAAAATGCAGGAAGAATCTGTTGCCTGTCGCGCGCGCGAGCGTCACGCTCCGCGTCGATGACGGTAGCCAACCAAATCACCCTGGCGCGCATCCTGCTCATTCCGGTGTTCGTCGTGTTTGCCGTCTACTACTCGGCGAGCGTGCGGGACGGTTTGCCGGAGGAGTGGTTGCGTTGGTGCGCGGTGGCGGCGTTTGTCATTGCCGCGGCAAGCGATGGCATCGATGGTTGGATCGCGCGGCGTTTCAACCAGCGCAGCGCGCTCGGCGTTGTGCTTGATCCCATCGCGGACAAAGGTCTTCTCCTCACCGCCATCATCACTTTGAGCCTCTATCCTTGGACCGTGAGCCTGCCGCTTTGGTTTCCCATTCTGGTCATCGCGCGCGACGTGGTCATCCTGGTCGGCTGCGGGCTGCTGAAATTTTTCACCGGCGACGTGGAGGTTCGTCCGAGCATCCTCGGCAAAATCGCCACCGCCTTGCAGATGGCGGCGGTGGCTTGGGTCCTGCTGCAGATCCCGGAACAAAAGTGGGTTGTCTGGGTGGCCGGGCTTTTCACCCTGCTCAGCGGCATCGGCTACACGTGGCGCGGCATCAATGCGATGGGGGGCGCGGCCAAAGCGGAGTGAAAAAGGCCGTGCTCGTCGGGCGCCCGAACGTCGGGAAATCCGCCCTCTTCAACCGTCTCGCGGGGCGGCGCATCTCCATCGTGCACGACCAGGCCGGCGTGACACGCGATCGGATCGAGGCGGTTTGCAAGCTGGGCGACACACCCTTCGGCATCGTCGATACCGGCGGCATCGGGGCTTCGCCGGATCCGGACTTCGCCGAGGCCACGCACCGGGCGGCGGATGACGCCGTGGCGGACGCGGATGTCGTGCTTTTTGTCGTCGATGCCAAGGACGGACTCCTGCCGCTCGATACGGAGCTGGCGGCCAAGCTCCGCCGCGCCTCGCGTCCGGTTGTTCTCGTGGTCAACAAACTCGACGACCTCAAGCACGACGATCTCGAGGCGGAATTTGTGCAGCTGGGGTTTCCGGTTGTCGTCGGGGTCAGCGCGGCGCACGGGCGCGGCACGAGCGACTTGCTGGCCGCCGTGGCCGGCGCCCTCGGGGCGGGGGAACCGGAGGCGGTCCTTCCCGAAACCAAGATCCCGCCGCGTATCGTCATCATCGGGCGTCCCAATGTCGGCAAATCATCCCTGACCAACGCCCTCCTCGGCAGCGCGCGCGCCATCGTCAGCGACATTGCCGGCACAACGCGCGATGCCCTCGAGCTGCCCTGCGAACTCGGCGGCCACGATTACCTGCTCCTCGATACCGCGGGGATTCGTCATCGCTCGAAACACAACACTTCGGTGGAGGTGTTCAGCGTGATGCGCTCGGAAGAAGCGATCCGCATGGCGGATGTCTGCGTGCTGGTCATCGACGCGCAGGCCGGAGTGACCGAGCAGGACAAACGGATTGCCGGCCTCATCCAAAAGTCGCGCAAGGCGGTGGTTATCGCGGTGAACAAAGCCGACCTGCTCGACGCGGACTCCACCCGTCGCGAAGCCCTGAAGGAGCAGCTCGCCGCCTGGCAAGCGCAGCTGTTCTTCCTGCCCTACGCGCCGCTTGTCCTGCTTTCGGCCAAGACCGGCGACAATTTGAAGCGCCTCGGCACGACTTTGGAAAAAATGCGTCAGCATGCCACGCGGCGCCTCGGCACGGGCGAGTTGAACCGCGTGTTCCGCGACGCCATGACCCTCCACCCGCCGCCGATGCGCGGGACCCGCCGGTTGAAGGTTTTCTACGCCACGCAACTCGAGGAATCCGCCCCGCGCCCCTTCGCTCCGGTGAAATTTCTCCTCTTCGTCAATTCGCCCGGACTTCTCACCCCGACCTACGAAACGTATCTCGCCGCGCAGGTGCGCCGCGTGCGCGAGTATCCCGGGCTGCCGCTCATTTTCGAGCTGCGCGCCCGCCCCGAGTCGGAAAAACGCGTTCGCACCCGCGGCGGCAAGCGCCCGGCCAAGCGTGCCGCGGCCAAGCGTCGCTGACCGGCGTCCGCCGGACTTGGCACGGACGTTGCTTTTTCAGCCGCTTGGGGTTCAGTTTTTCTTTGCCCCTCTCGCCGAAATAAATACCTTTGACGATCCGTCCGGTCCCGACCGGCCAAGACCATGAAAAGACCCGCACGCCAAGGACTTTACGACCCGCAATTCGAGCACGAATCCTGCGGGGTCGGCTTCGTGGCCAACATGAAGGGCGTCAAGTCGCACGCCATCGTCGAGCAGGGGCTGCAAATTCTGGTCAATCTCGAGCATCGCGGCGCCTGCGGCTTCGAGGAAAACACGGGCGACGGCGCCGGGATTCTCATCCAGATCCCGGACAAATTCCTCCGGGCCGTGACCAAGGAGGAGCATATCGATTTGCCCCCAGCCGGCCATTACGGCGTGGCCATGGTTTTTCTGCCGCCCGACAAACAGCTCCGCCAGAAAATCGAGGAGCGTTTCGAGCAGGTGGTCCGGGCCGAGGGCCAAAAGTTCCTCGGATGGCGCACCGTGCCGACCGACAACTCGACCCTCGGCGAGACGGCCAAGTCGGAAGAACCCGAAGTGCGCATGGCTTTCGTCGGCCGCAGCCCGTCGATCAAAGACGACCTTGCCTTCGAGCGGAAACTCTACGTCATCCGTCACCGTCTTTTCAACGAAGTCCGTTACGCCGGCGCGCCCGGCGGCAGCTTCTTCTACATTCCGAGCTTCTCGTCCCGCACCATCGTCTTCAAAGGCATGTTGACCACGGCTCAGGTGCAGGAATTTTATCCCGACCTCTCCGACCCGCGCATGGAAAGCGCGCTCGCACTGGTCCACTCGCGTTTCAGCACGAACACCTTCCCCAGTTGGGATCGCGCGCATCCTTACCGCTACGTCGCGCACAACGGCGAGATCAACACCCTGCGCGGCAACGTCAATTGGATGCACGCCCGCGAGTCGAAATTCGCTTCGCCGCTCTTCGGCGAGGACATGGATCAGCTCAAGCCCATCGTCCACCAAGACGGCAGTGACTCGGCCATGTTCGACAACTGCTTTGAATTCCTCGTCCTCTCCGGGCGTCCGCTGGCGCACGCCGCGGTCATGATGATCCCCGAGCCGTGGGCCAACCACACCTCGATGCCGAAGGACCTCCGGGATTTTTACGAATACCACGCCTCGCTCATGGAGCCGTGGGACGGTCCGGCCGCCGTGGCTTTCACCGATGGCACGCAGATCGGCGCGGTGCTCGACCGTAACGGGCTGCGTCCGTGCCGCTACTACGTGACCAAAGACGACCTCGTCGTCATGGCCTCCGAAGTCGGCGTCCTCGACATCGAACCCGAGCGCGTCGCGCACAAAGGCCGCCTGCAACCCGGTCGCATCTTCCTCGTCGACACGAAGGCAGGCCGCATCATCGCCGACGAGGAAATCAAAGCTTCCCTTGCCAAGGAGCAGCCCTACGGCGAATGGCTCAAGGACAACTTGGTCAAAATGGAGGACCTCCCCGCCGGCGCCGAACCCGCGCACCCGGATCACGACACCGTGACCACGCGCCAATTCGCCTTTGGTTATACTCAGGAGGACCTCAATCTCATCATCGCCCCAATGGCCAAGACGGCGGTCGAGCCGATCGGTTCGATGGGTAATGACGCCCCGCTTGCCGCGCTCTCCGACAAGCCCAAGCTCCTCTACAACTACTTCAAGCAGCTCTTCGCCCAGGTGACGAACCCGCCGATCGATTCGATCCGCGAGGAAATCGTCACCTCGACCATCACCACGCTCGGCTCGGAGGGCAATCTGCTCGAACCGACTCCGCAAAGCTGCCGTCAGATCCAGCTGACCTCCCCGGTCATCACCAACGAGGAGTTGGAAAAACTCCGCGTCCTCGACCGTCCCGGCTTCAAATCCGTGACGCTGCCCATCCTCTATGATGTGGCCGGCGGCGGCCCCGCGCTGGAAAAGGCGCTCAACGAACTATTCCAAGCTGCCGACCGCGCCATGGCCGACGGTGCGAATATCCTCATCCTCTCCGACCGCGGCATCAGCGAAGACAAAGCGGCCATCCCCGCGCTGCTCGCCATGTCGGGTCTGCACCACCATCTCGTGGCCGATGGCACCCGCACGCAAGTCGGACTCGTCCTCGAATCCGGCGAACCCCGCGAAGTGCATCATTTCGCCCTCCTCACCGGCTACGGCGCCGGGGCGGTCAATCCGTATCTCGTCTTCGAATCGATCGAGGACATCATCCGCCGCCAAAATCTCACCGGCATCGACGTCTCGAAAGCGATCAAGCACTACGTCAAAGCCGCGGTGAAGGGCATTGTCAAAACGATGTCCAAGATGGGCATCTCGACCATCCAGAGCTACCGCGGCGCGCAGATTTTCGAAGCAGTCGGCCTGAACAGCGAAGTGGTCGACACCTATTTCAAATGGACCGCCTCGCGCATCGAAGGCATCGATCTCGCCGGCATCGCCCGCGAAGTCGAGGAGCGCCACCGCCGTGCTTATCCCGGCCGCGATTACCGCGATGAGGTGCTCGACGCTGGCGGTGTTTACAAGTGGCGCCACGACGGCGAACACCACGCGTTCAATCCCACGACCATCCACCTCCTGCAGCACGCGTGCCGCACGGGGAACATGGACGTCTTCCGCAAATACACCGATTCGGTCAACGACCAGTCGAAAAAACTGGCCACCCTGCGCGGCCTCATCGATTTCGAATTCCCCGAAAACGGCGGCATGCCGATCGAACAGGTCGAATCCGTCGAGTCGATCATGAAGCGCTTCAAAACCGGTGCCATGTCCTACGGCTCGATCAGCTCGGAAGCCCACGAAACCCTGGCCATCGCCATGAACCGCATTGGCGGCAAGAGCAACACGGGCGAGGGGGGAGAAGACCCTGATCGCTTCCAAGTGCTGCCCAATGGCGACTCGAAAAACAGCGCGATCAAACAAGTCGCGTCCGGACGTTTCGGCGTGACCAGCTACTATCTCTCGCAGGCCAAGGAACTGCAGATCAAAATCGTGCAGGGCGCCAAGCCGGGCGAGGGCGGACAACTCCCCGGCACCAAGGTCTATCCGTGGATCGCCAAAGTGCGTCACTCCACCCCGGGCGTCGGCCTCATCTCGCCTCCGCCGCACCATGACATCTACTCGATCGAGGATCTCGCCGAGTTGATCCACGACCTGAAAAACGCCAACCGCCACGCCCGCGTGTCGGTCAAATTGGTCAGCGAAGTCGGTGTCGGCACCGTGGCGGCCGGTGTGGCCAAAGCCCACGCCGATGTCGTGCTGATCAGCGGCTACGACGGCGGCACGGGCGCATCCCCGCTCTCCTCCGTGCAACACGCCGGCATGCCGTGGGAACTCGGCCTTGCCGAGACGCACCAAACGCTCCTGCTCAACAATCTCCGCAGCCGCATCGTGGTCGAGGTCGACGGACAACTCAAAACCGGCCGTGATGTGGTCATCGGCGCGCTCCTCGGCGCCGAGGAATTCGGCTTCGCCACCGCGCCGCTCGTCGTCATGGGCTGCATCATGATGCGCGCCTGCCACCTCAACACCTGTCCCGTCGGCGTGGCCACCCAGGATCCCGAGTTGCGCAAAAAATTCACCGGCGACGCCGACCACGTGGTCAACTTCATGCGCTTCATCGCCACCGAAGTGCGCGAACTCATGGCCAAACTCGGTTTCCGCAATCTCGACGAAATGGTCGGCCGTGTCGACAAGCTCGTCATGCGCAAAGCCGTCGACCATTGGAAAGCCGAGGGCCTCGACTACTCCCGCATTCTTTACGCGCCCGACGTCGGCGATGAAGTCGGACGTTATTGCACGATGAAGCAGGACCACGGCATCGAGAAGTCGCTCGACATGACGACTCTGCTCAAAGTCTGCGAGCCGGCCATCAAGAAGGGCAAAAAAGTCCACTCGCGCATCCCGATCCGCAACGTCAACCGCGTGGTCGGCACCATCGTCGGCTATGAAATTTCCAAGGTCCACGGGCTCGAGGGCCTGCCGGAGGACACCATCACGCTGGATTTTGTCGGTTCGGCCGGACAGAGCTTCGGTGCCTTCGCCCCGTGCGGACTCACCCTCCGGCTCGAGGGTGATGCCAACGACTACGTCGGCAAGGGCTTGAGCGGCGGCAAAATCATCATCCAGCCGCCGCCGGAAGCGGACTTCAAAGCCGAGGAGAACATGATCATCGGCAACGTCGCCCTCTACGGCGCCACCGGCGGGGAGGTCTACATCCGCGGCATGGCCGGCGAGCGCTTCTGCGTGCGCAACAGCGGGGTGAGCACCGTTGTCGAGGCGGTCGGTGACCACGGTTGCGAATACATGACCGGCGGACGTGTGGTCGTCCTCGGTCCGACCGGACGCAACTTTGCCGCGGGCATGTCCGGCGGCATCGCCTACATCTTCGATAAGGCCGGCACCTTCCACACGAATTGCAACATGGACATGGTCGATCTCGAGCGCCTCACCGACGCCGCCGAGATCGGCGAGTTGAAGTCCCTCATCGAGCGCCACGCCGAAGCCACCGGCAGCACCCGGGCGCAGGAAGTCCTCGCCGCGTGGGACGAATCCCTGTCGAAATTCATCAAAGTCCTGCCGAAGGACTACAAGCGCGTCCTCATGGCAATGGATCGCGTCATCGCCTCCGGCCTGAGCGGCGACGAAGCCGTCATGGCCGCCTTCGAGGAAAATGCCCGCGACCTCGCGCGGGCGGGGGGAAACTGATTTATGGGCAAGCCGACCGGATTCAAAGAGTTCACCCGCGAGATCCCCGCCGACCGCTCGCCGCTCGAGCGCATCCGCGATTGGGAAGAATTCCACGCGCATACCGCCGAGGAAAAACTCCGCGAGCAGGGCGCGCGCTGCATGGATTGCGGCACGCCCTTCTGCCAGACCGGCATGATCCTCAACGGCGCGGCCAGCGGCTGTCCGATCAACAACCTCATCCCCGAATTCAACGACCTCGTCTACCGCGGCCTCTGGCGCGAAGCCCTCGACCGCCTGCACAAGACGAACAACTTCCCCGAATTCACCGGCCGCGTCTGCCCCGCGCCGTGCGAAGGCGCCTGCGTGCTCGGTATCATCGAGCCGCCGGTCACGATCAAAAACATCGAGTTTTCCATCATCGAACGCGGCTTCGAGGAAGGCTGGGTCGTTCCCACCCCGCCGAAAAAACGCACCGGCAAAAAAGTCGCCGTGGTCGGATCCGGTCCCGCCGGCCTGGCCTGTGCCGACCAACTCAACAAAGCCGGCCACCTCGTCACCGTCCTCGAACGCGCCGACCGCATCGGCGGACTCCTCACCTACGGCATCCCCAACATGAAGTTGGACAAGGACGACATCGTCAAACGCCGCGTCGACATCCTCGCCGCCGAAGGCATCGAATTCGTGACCAACGCGAACGTCGGACAAAACTATCCCGCGGAAAAACTGCGCAAAGATTTCGACGCCGTCGTCCTCTGCTGCGGCGCGACCCAACCCCGCGACCTCACGATCGAAGGCCGCGATCTGGCCGGGATCTATGCCGCGATGGAATTCCTCACCACGAACACCAAGTGCCTCCTCGACGGCACCGAAGTGCCCGCGCCTCTCTCGGCCAAAGACCGCCACGTCGTCGTCATCGGCGGCGGCGATACCGGCACCGATTGCGTCGGCACGTCCATCCGCCAAGGCTGCAAGAGCGTCACGCAGTTGGAAATTCTCCCCAAGCCGCCCGCCGCCCGCGCGGCGAACAATCCGTGGCCCGAGTGGCCGAAGATTTACCGCATGGATTACGGACAGGAAGAAGCCGCTGCGCTCTACGGCGCCGACCCGCGCGTCTATTGCACCACGACGAAAAAATTTGTCGGCGACAAGGACGGCCGCGTCAACGAACTCCACACCGTGCAGATCGAATGGAAACTCGACGCCAACGGCCGTTACTCGCCCGTTGATGTCGCCGGCACGGAAAAAGTCATTCCCGGACAACTCGTGCTCCTCGCCATGGGGTTCCTCGGACCCGAAAAGCCCCTCGTCGAAAAACTCGGCTTGGCCGCCGACGAACGCAGCAATGTCAAAGCCGACTACGGCAAATTCGCGACGAGCGTCGAAGGCATCTTTGCCGCCGGCGACATGCGCCGGGGTCAAAGCCTCGTCGTTTGGGCCATCAACGAAGGCCGCGCCGCCGCCCGCGAGTGCGACCGCTACTTGTTGGGTTCCAGCAACTTACCCTGATTTGTCGGATTGTTCGGCCGCATCGCCACGAGCAGCCATGCAACACCCAATATTTTCATCCTATTTTCTTAAAAATTCCTTGCACCACCGCGAGAATCGACTATTCTGCTGGGAGTTGATCACACGCCATTAACAAACCAACCCACCCAGATAGACAGTAATCTCCAATGAATAAGCAGACCGACTTCCACACGACATTCAACGCGCTATTCGCAGCCGTTTTGCTCATTGCGAGCTGTGCGTACAGCTCCGCCCAAGTTGTTCTCAGCAACTCCTTGGTGACTTACACCTACGATGTTCCCAATCCTCTCGTTCCTAACGATCCCACCGTGTCCGCGGCTGGCAACGTTTCGACGATCTCCTTCTTCCCTGCCGATTTCGACGCCAGTGTCACCTCATCGTCAGGTCTCGCCGTCGCCAGCACCAACGGACTCGTTGGCTTGTTGATTGAGGCCAATTCAGGTTTGTATTTCGATGTTCCGATCACGCTCACTTTGAGTGCTGCCGCCAACTACAATTTGGTCGCACCGATCTCCGGCTCTTACGCTGGTGCCACCCTCAATGCGGTGCCCTTTACCCTCTCCGTCACCGAGGTGGACGAGAGTCCCTATGCCCTTTCCGTGCCTCAATACACCGCTGCGATCGCTGTGAGCCCGACTGTCGCCTCCGTAAATGGCCCCGGCGGTTTCCAGTCTGGCACTTTTGCCGGATCCATCACTCTCGACATCAACACCATCAAGGTCCACTTCGGCTTGGGAGCCGGGCAAAACATCACGGGTATGCGTCTGCAAATTTCGCCCAGTCTCACCGTTTGGGCGAACGGTGGCTCCGCCAACGCAGATCTCCGCAACTTTGACGTCAGTAAATCAGTCGTCCCCGAGCCTTCCACTTTCGCCCTACTTGTCCTAGGTGGTATTGCAGGTGGTCTCGCCCTCAAGCGCCGTCGTCGTCCTTAATCTCCGAGGCTACCGCATGTCCTCGCTGCAGCATCTGGGCGATGCGCGCGGTAGCCAACATAAGAACACCCTTCACGTGATCTCCATCACCTCCCTCCTTTGCCGAGTGGTCTGGCTCTTTGTCGTTGCAGTGCCTCTTGTGCCGGGCATTGGGCACGCCCAGCTCGTCACCAAAGGCAATTCTTTGGCCTCCTACACTTACGATGCGGCGTATGCGTCGGTTTTGGGCGAACCGCTGACCCCAGCGGCGGGAACGCAGTCAATGATTTCCTTCTTCCCGGCGTTTTCGGTCGACTCGGTTTCGGACGGCCCCCCCGTGAGCAACAACATCGCCCAAAACCTGTCTTTCGACATTGCGGCGTCACCTGGTTACTGGTTTGACGGCTCCGCCCTTTCGATGAAGCTCAATGGTAAACTCAACTACAATTTGGCGGCTCCCGTGGTTGGTTCGGCAGCTTCTGTCAGTTTTGCTGCGCCGCTGACCTTGGACGTGACCGGCGTGGATGGTTCGCCGTTTTCATCCCTAGCATTGCCTTATGACGACGCCATGATCGTTAACCCTTCTTTGGTTTCAGTCACAGGACCAGAGGGCTTTTCCTCGGGAAACATCACGGGCTCGATAACTCTCGACATTTCAACCATCAAACTGCACTTCGGCATCGGGGCCGGGCAAAACGTCACCGCACTGCGTTTGTCGGTCGGGCCAAGTCTGACCGTTTCTAGTCAGGCGGGGAGCGCCCAAGCTGCGCTGGTTAATTTTGACGTCGTCAATCAGGTCGTTCCCGAGCCTTCCACCTACGCCTTCCTCATGCTCGGCAGTGTCGCAGGTGGCTTTGCGCTCTGGCGTCGCCGCCGTTCTTAAGGCCGATTCCTCAGGTTGTCCGGGCAGAACGCAAGGCAAAGGAACCTTGGCGGACCCCGTTGTTTGGCACCCTCCGCGGAATGGGCTAATATGGGACCAATGCTCGAACTTTCCGCCGCCCTACGGGCTCTCGCCGCCCTTGTTGCTGCTCTCTCGCTAAGCGCCTGCTCCCCGCAGCCGGCGGCCTCCGTGAGTTTGTCCCCCGTGCCCTTCGCCATAAACGTGCCGCCGGGCATCGCGCCGCAACTAGTCACAGGTCCGGTCGAAGGACCGTTCGGAGAGCAGGTCCGCTCAGCCGGTGCGCTCGCCTCGACCACGCTTTACTACCACCCCCTGGAGCAGGGCGATAAAGTCATCTTCCTGACCGCTTACTGGTTCCCGGCCGACAAATTCGATGCTCTCCAAGCTCCGGACCAACCGCCACTCTTCGGCACCGAAGTGCTGCGCCGGGATGGAAACGTCCTGAGCGTGGCCGGTCCGGTCGATGCCATCTTCGCTCCCGACACACCCGATGGCCGCAGTCTCACCGCGCTCTACGGCGTGATTTATCTGCCCGAGACCTACCGCGCGAACGAGTAGCTGTTTTGGCAAAAAGTAGAAGCGGCGTCCCCGCCGCTTCCACTTTCCTGTCCCCGCGCCACGCTTCCACCCATTCCACCACGCGACCACTCACATGGCCCGCGAGCAAAGCGTCACCCACACCCGGCAACTTGATCACGTCCGCTTCAAGCAACGCCTCCCGCAACCGAACCAGCGTCGCCGGTTCCACAATCCGGTCCTCTACCGTTTCGACGATCAAAACCCGCGCGCGCCGCGCGGGAAGCCTTCCGGCAAGCTGCTGCAGCGTGCGAGCCGGATCAAGATCGGTGCGCACGCTGCAGTTGCTTGCCGCGTCCAGCGGACCATCCAGCGGCCTCGGCGGCAGCAGGTCTGGCGACTGCGGTTCCGCGACGCGTTGCATGAAACTCGTCAGCATGGCCCGCGCCCGCCGTCCTCCGCGTCCCGGGGGTGCGAAGGTGCCGAAACTCGCCAACAACACGATCGCCTCCGCGCGGCACAGCACATCGGACTGCACCAGATGCGGCCCGAGCGGATGGCCGATGACCAAGCGCCGCATCGGTGAGTTGCCTTGCGCCTTCCAAGAAACGCTGCGCGGTGCAAGTTCACCGTAGCCGCGTTCACCGGCTTGCCACCGCCAGCCCAGTGGTTCCGTTGACGTGCGCCACACTTCCCAGCACCGCGCATCGCCCGCCCAACCGTGCATGGCAATCACTTCGAGCGGTTTCTTCATCGGGCTATCCTCCACGACGAACCTGCCGAGGGCCAGCGTCTCCCCGAGACGGCGGAACAAAGCAGTCAGATGCAAAGAGCGCGCGGAGTGGCTGTGGGCCCGGCCAGGTTTCGGTCTGCCCAGGCGGGCTGAAACCGGCGCCGGTCCTCAGGTGGGGTGGGTTCTTGCCAGCGGTGCACTTGGTCGACCAGCCCAAACCCGATAGAAAAAAAATTCCGCGTCTGGCCAACCCTTTTGGATTTGCCGTAGGAGCGGCGCGGTTCTAGCTATTGGTCGTCCATGAAAACACGTCCGATGCGCCCCGCCATCGCAGCGGTGATTGCCGCACTCATGCTGACCGCCCCGCGCACTGCCGCCTATGTCACTTGGGACGAAAGCATCCACGGTCCGCTTTCCACCATGGCCGCCGGCTCCCTGATCTCGGCAGTCTCGGCTGGAGACGATGACATTTTGCCGGTGGCGGACGGCACCATCTACTCGTCGGCCACGGCGATCACCGATCAATACATCATTGCTTCCTCTTCCCTGCAGGGCGCACTGGAGTTTGCCGCGGTCGACACCGGGCCGTTTCTTTCGTTCCAGCTGGCGCTCAACCCCTACGCGTTGCCGCTCTACGATGCCACGGTCGACATTTACGGCTACGGGAATGCGGACGGCGCGATCACCGGCGCGGACTACAATGCCGGTGTTTTTCTCGGCACCCTCACGCTGCCTCCCGATCTCGGTTACGGCCAGGACGCGTTTTTCAACGT
>CAZEYV010000182.1:0-3790 GCA_964516705.1 uncultured Chthoniobacter sp. | reverse complement strand
CAATCCCTCGTCGCATTCCACTTCGCCGGCGCGCGGACGCCGCTTGCGCGGACCGGCCGGCCCGCGATCCCTCGATGGCATAACCATCGGACGGACCAGTTGCACCGGCGAACGGTCGCGCAGCACCTCCATGCCGCGCTCCGTCACGCTGATGGTGGCGAATTTGTCCTCCGTCGCTTCGAGCAAACCGAGCCGGAGCAATTGGCGTCCGAGATCGACCCAGTAAGCCCGCGGCTGGTCGCTCCCCACGCCGTGCGTGCTGACCGCATCGTGCCCCCACCGCACAATCTTTTCCGACTTGCCGCCGGTCAGCACTTCAACCGCGTGGTTCAATCCGGTGTTGAATCCGCTCTTCTGACGCAGACGCATCACGCAGCTGAGCAACTTCTGCACATCCGTCGTGGCGTCCCACTTTTCACGCGGCGCGAGGCATTGGTCGCAAGCCCCGCAATTGTCCTCGGTCCAATTTTCCCCGAAATACCCGAGGAGCGCGACACGCCGGCAACGTTCGTCCTCGGCAAAGTGCGTCATCTTCTCGAGTTGCGTCCGCGCCTCGCGGCGGGCCTGCAGGTCGGTGATCTCCTCGAAAAAACGCAGATACTTCACCACGTCGCCGCGCGAGTAGAGAAGGAGGCACTCGGCCGGCAACCCGTCGCGCCCGGCGCGCCCGGTTTCCTGGTAATAGCTCTCCACGTTTTTGGGCAAATCGGCGTGGATGACAAAGCGCACGTTCGGTTTGTTGATCCCCATGCCGAAAGCGATGGTCGCACAGACCACTTGCAAGTCATCGCGGAGGAACGCCTCTTGGTTGCGCGAGCGTTCGTCGGCGTCCAATCCGGCATGGTAAGGCGCCGCTTCGATCCCCGCCTCGCGCAAGGCGGTAGCCAGCGACTCGGCCGCGCGGCGTGATTGGGCGTAGACGATGCCGGACTCCCCCGGACGATCGCTCACGTATTTGACCACCTGCGCGGCGGCTTTCGCTTTGGGGATGACGCGGTAGGTCAGATTCGGACGATTGAAACTCGCGATGAAAATTTCCGGATCACGCAATTCGAGTTGCGCGCGGATATCGTCCCGCACCCGCGGCGTGGCCGTGGCAGTGAGGGCGAGCAGCGGGATGCCGGTAAAAGTTTCCCGCACTTCGCGCAAGCGACGGTATTCCGGACGGAAATCGTGGCCCCACTCGCTGATGCAATGCGCCTCGTCGACGGCCAGCGCTTGCATCCCCCACTCGCGCAGCTTGGGCAGAAAATCCGGCAACATGAGCCGCTCGGGCGCGAGGTAAAGCATCCGGTATTCCCCGGCGTAAAGTTTGGCGAAACGTTTCTTGGCCTCGGCCGTGTCGAGCGTTGAATTAAGGAAGGTCGCCGCCACCCCGCTGGCCGTCAGCTGGTCGACCTGGTCTTTCATCAAGGCGATGAGCGGCGAGACCACGACGGTCAGCCCGTCACGCACGATGGCCGGCAGCTGGTAGCAAAGACTTTTGCCCGCCCCGGTCGGCAGGATGGCCAAAGTATCGCGTCCGGCGAGGAACGACTCGGCGATCTCGCGCTGGTGCGGACGAAACGTGTCGTAGCCGAAGACCTCTTTCAGCTTTTGGTCCAGCGCGGGCATGGGCGGTGAGTTTTCCTGCAGAAGGCAAGAGGGGCAAGCCGTTGGTGTTTTGCCTTGCGGCATCGGCGACGGGGACGGCGCCGCTACAAAATGTAGCGTCGGCGTCCCCGCCGACGAAACAGAAGGATCACCCCCCCGTCTTCGACGCCGCACGCTTGCGGGCGGTGGCGTCGAGGAGCTTCTTGCGGAGACGCAGGGTCTTCGGGGTGACTTCGACGTATTCGTCCGGCGCGATGTATTCGAGCGAGCGCTCGAGGGTCATCTGGATGGGCGGGGCCAACTGGATGCCCTTGCCATCGCCCTGGCTGCGCATGTTGGTCAGCTTTTTCGCTTTGCAGGGATTGACCGGCAAGTCGTCCGGACGCGCGTTCTCGCCGACGATCATGCCCTCGTAGATTTCCTCCTGCGGTCCGATGAAAAGGCGTCCGCGTTCCTGGATGGTATCGAGCGCGTAAGCCATGCTGATCCCGCCCTCCATGGAAATGAGCACGCCTTTGCCCCGGCTCGGGATCTCGCCTTTGTGCGGTCCGTATTCCTTGAACAGGTGGCTCATGGTGCCGAGACCCTTGGTCGCGTTGACCAAATCGGTCTCCAACCCGATGATCCCGCGCGTCGGGATGACGGCCTCCACCAGCACGCTGTGCGGATGGTGCTCCATGTTGGTGATGTCGGCCTTGCGCGCGGCCAGCGACTGGAGGATGTCGCCCAGATTGTCCGGCGGGACGTCGACGTAAAGGGTCTCCATCGGCTCGAGCAGGGCACCGCCGGCGTCACGTTGAAAAATCACCTCGGGACGCGAAACGAGCAACTCGAATCCCTCGCGGCGCATCTGCTCGACGAGGATGGCGATCTGCATCTCGCCGCGGGCTTTGACTTCGAATTGCCCGGCCGCTTCGGTTTCCGTGACCTGCAGGGAAACATTGGTCCGGGTTTCGCGGATGAGGCGGTCTTTGATCTGGCGCGCGGTGAGGAGCTTGCCCTCGCGTCCGGCCAGAGGGGAATCGTTGACGCAAATCCGCATGCTGATGGTCGGCGGATCGATCTGGATGAAAGGCAACGCCTCGCGCTCCTCGTTGTCGACCAGCGTCTCACCGATGAAAACATCCTCGAATCCGGCCAACCCGATGATATCGCCTTCCGAGGCCGACTCGATCTTCACCTTCTCCATGCCCTGGTGGCCGAAGATGGCCGTGACATTGGCCCGCTCCTTGCGTCCGTCCGCGTGGATGCAGACGATCGATTGTCCGACCTTGACCGCCCCGCTGATGACGCGTCCGTAGGCGATACGCCCGAGGTAATCGCTGTAGTCGAGGTTCGAGACGAGCATCTGGAAGTAATCAGCCTCCGATTTCTTCGGTGCCGGGATATGCCACGCGATGGCTTCGTAAAGCGGCACCATCGTGTCGCTCGGATCGACCAGTTCGCGCTTGGCAAAGCCGGCTTTGGCGCTGGCGTAAATGTGCGGGAAATCGAGCTGCTCGTCGGTCGCGTTGAGTTCGAGGAAAAGCTCGAAGACCATATCAAGGACCTTGTGCGGACGCGCATTGTCGCGGTCGATCTTGTTGATGACCACCACCGGCTTGAGGCCGTTTTCCATCGCCTTGCGCAGGACGAATTTGGTCTGGGCCTGCGGACCTTCATAAGCGTCGACGACGAGCAGGACGCCGTCGACCATTTTCATGATGCGTTCCACCTCGCCGCCGAAGTCGGCGTGGCCCGGGGTGTCGACAATATTGATCTGGTATTTGTCCCACTTGAGCGAAGCGTTCTTGGCCCGGATGGTGATCCCCTTCTCTTTCTCGAGATCCATCGAGTCCATGACCCGCTCCTCCAGCTTCTCGTGGGCCTGGAAGGTGCCGGACTGCCGGAGCAGCTGGTCGACGAGGGTGGTTTTGCCGTGATCGACGTGGGCAATGATGGCGACGTTGCGGATGTTTTCCATGCGGGTGTGAAAAGGAGGGCGGACTATGGTGGCGGAGGGGCGCGGTGTCAATGACGGGCCCGTTCGTTCTGTAGCGTCGCCGTCCCCGGCGACGGTTGTTCGGACGAAACGACCGGCGGCGAGGATCCGCACACGGGCGGACAGGCTGCCGCCCCTACAGCTCTTACACCACGATGAGCGGCACGGTGGAATCCGGCGTCTGGTGCATGATGTGCATGACGCGGCGGAAGCCCT
>CAZEYV010000181.1:0-3194 GCA_964516705.1 uncultured Chthoniobacter sp. | reverse complement strand
GTGTGTTGGGTTTTGTTTGGCTAAAACCAAATCAAACCACCCGTGGCCGGACCTTGTCACGGCCCCGAAAAAAAAGGCCAAGACGCACTCCGGGTGTTTCTCCCGCTCCGCTTCGCTGCGCCTCCGGAACACCCGGAGTGCGTCAGTCAGGCAGAACCACTTTTACAGACAGATTGTTGCACTACCGAACCGCATACGCCGGTCAACGGTCGAAATCGCAGTAAAAGATTTCGTTCCCGCGTGCGTCGGTGCCTAAGCGGGTCCATGGAGGTTGCTGGCGGGCGAAATATATCCGGGTCAGCGGGTTGCGGAAGGTGGGATTTTCGGCGACGAACGCGATGCCGCAGGTGTCGCGGGCGGAAGGCGGCGGGGATTCCTGCAGATGCCGGTGGCTGGTCAGTAGCACAAATCTCGCCAGCCCGGGGGAGCCACGGAAAGCGGGGCGCAGGAACATGCGGAAATGCCAGTAGGTGTGCGCCGTCTCACCGAGCGGAGCCGGGTAAACGGTGCAGACCCCGGCAAGCACTCCCGACTTTCTCTCGCGGATGAGGAAGAGGACCTCGCCCGTGCGGCGGGTGGCTTCGGGTGCGGACAGAACGCCTGCAGAGGTCCACATGTCTCGCACTTCGGCTGCCTCCGTGGCAGTGATGCGTCCCAAGACGGGATGCAGCGTGAAGTTCCGGTGGGTCAGCGGCATGCGGTCCGTGGGCCGCGGGGCGGGCGGCGTCAGGCTGCTTGGTCGGCGCGGAATTTTTCCACGCCGCGGGCGCCGCCGGCGAGGTTGAGCAGGGCGTCGGAGGCGGCGGCTTTTTTCGCACGGCGCCGGCGCAGGTGGGCGCCGACGGCGAGGGCGAAGAGTCCGGCCCCGGCGGCCCAGGTGCCCGGTTCGGGGATGGGAGCGGTGGCGCCGGCGAGGATCGGTGTATCGGGAGTCTCCTCGAACGCGAAGCCGCTGACGGTGAGTGCGGTGGCGGCATCATTCTCGGTGTAGGCCAGCGCCGCCCAGCCGTAGTGCTTGTTCGTCCCGTTATCGAGGACCAGGCCGACGTAGCCCGTCCCGCCGCCGTTCCATTGGCCTTCGAACAGGCTGGTGTTGGCAAAGTATTTGCTCGTAGCGTTGATTTCTGTGCCTGCCGTGAGAAGGTTCAAGTCCCCCAAAAAACCGACAAGGCCCATGCCTCCGGCGCCCTGCGCGGTGAATTCGTTCTCGCCCGGGATGGTGAACCAAAAGGTGGGGCCGGAGATAATCGGCGGTCCGTAGCCGATCGAGCCGATGTAAGTGCCGGTGCCCAGATTGATATCGGTGAAGCTCATCGTCTGGCTTGTCGGGTCGCCGGCCACGCCGATGGTTTTGGCCGGGGCCACGTCGAAGACGACGATGGCGTGCGAGGTGCCGGCGGCAGAGAGGGCTGCGGCGGAGCTGACAGTGGCTTTGGTGTAAGCAGCGAGTGAGCGGGATTTTGGGCGTTGGAGCATGGGGGGAAGTTATCTTTCCCCGCGGTGGGGACAATCACAGATTGCGCTGGGCTGGGAAGCGGACCCGCGGGCCGCGGGTCCCTACCCTCAATCCCGGTGGTAGGGATGACCGGTGAGGATGGTGTGGGCGCGGTAGAGTTGTTCGAGGGCGACGACGAGGGCGAGTTCGTGCTGGAGAGTCAAGGGGCCGAGGGACCAAAGGAAGTCGGCGGCGTCGAGCAGAGGTTGGTCGTGTCCGTCGGCGCCGCCGATGATCATAGCGACGCGGCGTCCGGACTGCCGCCATTGGTCTACCTTGGCGGCGAGTTGGCGGCTGGTGAGTTGCTGTCCGTGTTCGTGCAGGACGACGCGGAAGCAGCCTTCGCTGCGGGCGAAAAGATCGGCGGATTCGCGGGTGCGGTCCGAGGCTTTGATGGCGGCGTGTTCAATGGGCGTGAATGTTCCGAGGCGCTCGAGGTATTCGTCGCGTCCGGCTTTGGCGTAGGCGAGCGCGGGTTTGCCGACGGTGAGCAGCAGCCATTTCATGGCTGCTGAGTTGAGGGTTGAGGGTTGAGGGCTGAGAGAAGGGGGTAGCGAGTGGTGAAGATGGCGTCTGCTTTCGTGGCGGTCTCTTCGACGGATATCTCGCGGCCGAGTTCGCGGGAGATCGATGTCATCGTGACGCCCTCGATACCGCACGGGGTGATGGCCTCGTAGCCGGAGAGGTCGGAGCCGACATTCAGGCCGAAGCCGTGCATGGTGATCCACCGGCGCACGCCGACGCCGATGCTGGCGATCTTCCGATCTTCGATCCACACGCCGGTGAGGCCTTCGCGGCGCTGGGCGGGGAGTTCGTAGGTGGCGAGAAGCGCAATGAGGCCCTCCTCGATCCAGCGGAGAAAAAGATGGAGGTCGGGGGTGAGTTTTTGCAGGTCGAAGATGAAGTAGCCGACGAGTTGGCCGGGGCCGTGGAAGGTGGCTTGTCCGCCGCGGTTGATCTCGACAACCGGATGCGGGAGCGGGGCGGGTCCGAGACTGGAGCGGTCGCGTTGGCGTCCGATGGTGTAGACGGGATCGTGCTCGAGGAGGAGGAGTTGATCGGGAGTCCCTCCGCCGCCGGCGCGGGCAGCCACGGTTTTTTCCTGCAGGTCGAGGGCGGGCGCGTAGGCCAGGCGTCCGAGCCAGCACGTCTCGGGCGCGCTCATTTGATGGCGGTGGCGCGGCGGTTGAAGTGGGTCACGCCGATGGCCAGGGCGTCGGCGGCATCGGGCGGCGGGGTTTCGGTCAGTCCGAGCAGCGCGCGGATCATGAAGGCGACCTGGTCTTTTTGGGCGGCCCCGCGTCCGACCACGGCCTGTTTGACCAGGCGCGGGGCGTATTCGTGCATGTCGAGTCCGTGGGTCGCCGCAACGATGAGGGCGGCGCCGCGGGCCGAGCCCATGATGATGGCGGTGCTGACGTTCTGCACGTAGATCACGCCCTCGATGGCGAAGGCGGTGGGTTGGTGGGCGGAGGCGACGCGTCCGAGGGTTTCGTGGATCTCGCGCAGGCAGTGGTGGGCGGAGAGTTTGGGCGGGTTGATCACCACACCGTAGGTGACGGCGCGGATTTTGCCTTGGGAAGACTCGAGCACGGCGTAGCCGGTCCCGCGGAGGGAGGGGTCGACGGCGAGGACGCGTTCGGCGGGCACGGGGATAGATTTGGCGGGTGCTTGCGAGGGTGCAAGAAACCATTGAGGC
>CAZEYV010000180.1:0-4475 GCA_964516705.1 uncultured Chthoniobacter sp. | reverse complement strand
CGGCTCTGCTTTCACCACACGTGGCGGGTCGGCGACGACATCTTCGCGGCCGTGGACATGGCGCAGGGCAGCGGCCGCGAGGCGCTCGGCAATGGGGCGCTTCGCGGTGGGGTGGATGTCGTGCCGGTCTCCGAGATCCAAGGCGACGACGAGGTTGACGTTATCCGCTTCTTGCGCCACCAGAGCCTGAGCCTCGCGCATATCGGTCCAGACTGGGTCGTTCGGGCCCATGTCTTTTCCGGCAAACGATGGAAGCTGGACGACGAGGAACGGCAGGTCCGGGCGCC
This sequence comes from uncultured Chthoniobacter sp., assembly GCA_964516705.1. Lineage (GTDB taxonomy): Bacteria > Verrucomicrobiota > Verrucomicrobiia > Chthoniobacterales > JACTMZ01 > JACTMZ01. The sequence goes on along the minus strand of CAZEYV010000180.1, from coordinate 4,188 downwards.
CCCAACGCGCGCGCCAATCGGTGATGAGAGCGGCCAACTGCGGCCGGTAGTGCCAGCCGCGCCAAGCATTGCTTTCCCCCTGATACCAGATGACCCCGCTGAAAGGGATGCGAAGATAGGGCGCCAGCATGGCATTGAAAAGCGAGCCGGGCGCGCTTTCGTGTTCCGCGAGTTTGGCGCGGTATTCCTCGCTGTAGGGACCGATTTGCTTTTCCACCGCGGCGCGGGCGGCGGATGACATCCATGGTTCGATGCGCGAGCCGCCGCGGGCGGAAACAACGATGCCCACCGGCAAACCGAGCCCCTGGGAGAGTTCATGGCCGAAGATTTGCCCAATGGCCGACAGATGGCGGGCGGTCGAGGCGTGGCCGGGACGCCACTCGGCGGGTATGAGCGGGAACGGTTGTTCGCTGTCGGAGGTCTCGATGTCGGCGGAGAACACGCGGAGGCGGTCGTCCCCAGCGAGTCGCTCGGCTTCGGCGTCGGCATTATCCGAGTCGCCGAGTCGCCATTGTATGTTCGACTGGCCCGAGCAAAACCATACCTCTCCGAAAAGAAGGTCGGACCGTTCGAGGCGGCGACCGTCAGACTCGACGGCGAGGCGGTGTGGTCCGCCCGGCTGTTGCGGCGGCAATGGAATTTCCCACCGCCCGTCTGCGGACGTTTTGGCCGAGCCGGCCTTGACGTCATCGAGAAAGAGCAAAACCTCTGAGCCCGCTGCGGCTTTGCCGTTCACTGGGACGGTGCGGCCGTGCGGCAGGACCGCGTGGTCCGAGAAAAAGGGATGTAACTCGAGCGTTCCGTCGGCCGTGCGCGGAGCAGGTCCGTGCCGGAGGAGTTTGACGCGGCCAGCCGCTCCGTTGTCGGCCGAAAACGCGAGGTGTCCCGGCTTCTTCGGATCGCGCCAAGGGATGAGCATTTCCGTTTTCAAGCGGAAGCGCAGGACCAGACCTTCGGGTCGGGTGTCGAATTCCACGTGTTGCCAGCGGAGGGCTTCACCACGCCCTTCTAGGTCAGCGATTTTCCGGCGTTGGCCGTCGCGCACCTCGGTGATGACAAGGGTATTGAACGAGGTGAGGATAATCGAGGTGTGGTTGGATGGGTTGGCGTAGTCCAAGAGCACGCGCAGTTGCTCCCACGGCTGGGCGCCGGAGCGGTCAGTGATCATGTCGAACGCCACCCGCTGGCCCAACTCCAACGGCGTATCGGACACGAGGGGAACGTTGCCTTCGACGTCGAGTGCTCCGCCGGGCGACATGTCGAACCCGAAGGTGGCGGAGGTCGCGAGACACGCGGTGGCGAGGGGCGAGAGGAGGGATTTCATGAGGCTACGGGTTGGTGGCGGTGGGGCCTTCTGGCAACTCCGCCAAGGGTGGGTGCGAGCGGACTTCTCCTCGGCAATGCGAGGCCGCAGCGACCATGCTCGACGGGGACTTTGCCATTTGCCTTGCCGCACGCATGGAGAATTACACGGGGCAGGAGAGCAGGTTATCCACAAACTCCTTCATCGACCCAGTGGCCACGCCGATGTATTTGTCGGCCCCGCCGTAGTAAACGAAGAGCGTGCCGTCTTTAACAAGTGCGCCACAGGGAAAGCAAACGCCTCCCATGTCGTAGCAGCCTTGCGTTTCGTAGTCGTATTCCGGTTGGAGAAACCAGTCGCGGGTGCGATGGGTGACGCAGGCCGGATTGTCGGGCGCCATCAGCAGGGCGCCCAAACGATAGTAACCGTCCGGGCCTTTGCCGTGGTAGATGGTCATCCAGCCGTGCTCTGTTTTGATGGGCGGCGTGTTGCCGCCGATTTTGACCTCCCAGCCGAATTTCGCATGGGCTAGGAGGCGCGATGTATCGGAGTTCCAGTAGAGCAGATCCTCGCTCGAGTTAATCCACATGCCCGGATGTTCGCTTGGATAGCCCGCGCCGCACCATTCTATCGGTCGGTGGATCATCCACCATTTACCGTTTATTTTTTCAGGGAAGAAGTAGACATCGCGGTCGTCGTAGCGCGGGTCGGTGAGCGGCCCGCAGCGGTGCCAGGTTTTAAAGTCCCTGGTCACCGCCAGCGCGGTGGTGGTGAGGTTTTCGCGGAATTTGACGGGGAATTCGGCAGGGCGCGCCTCGGGTTTGTAGGGGTTGCCGTCCATCAGCCAATATTGGCCCGGCGGGTAGGGACGCGAAGCGTAGGTGACGTAATACCAGTCACCGATTTTCATCATGCGTGGGTCTTCCACGCAACCGGCATCGTAGCCGCCCTCCGTGCTCGGTCCGAAGACTGGTTCGTCGCAGACGCTTGTGAAATGGAAGCCGTCGTCGGACTCGGCCAGGCCGAAATAGACGCGGTGTTCCGGGTCATGCCCGGCGGCGCGGAAGAGCATGAGGAATTTGCCGAGTTGCTCGTCGTAGATGCACGCTGGGTTGGTGACGACGAGTGACTGCCACCAACTATCTTCCACGGGTGAAAGGATCGGATTCGATGGATATTTGGTCAGTTTCATAATTTTCACGCGCAGTTGTGTGCCATCGTGAAGGCGACGATTTCGTCCACGCGGCCGAAGGCGAGGGCGGTGCAGGTATCCGCGGCGCCGTAGTAGAGGGCCAAACGGCCGTCGGTCCTGTCCACGAGCGCAGCGCAGGGAAAGCAGACGTTCGGGACACGGCCAATGGTTTCGTAGGGAGCTTCGGGACTTAGGATGTAGCGGTCGGCGCGGGCGATGACCCGCCATGGTTCCTCAAGGTCGAGCAGGGCGGCGCCTATCGAGTAGTTGAACCCGTTGCAGGTGCCGAGGACGCCGTGGTAAATGAGTAGCCAACCTTCCGGCGTCTCGATGGGCACAGGGCCAGCCCCAATCTTCTTGCTGTCCCACCAGTGGGCGCTCGGGCCCATCACGTGATGGTGGTTTCCCCAGAATTTGAGGTCCGTGGACTGAGAGAGAAAGATGTCGCCAAAAGGCGTGTGGCCGGCGTCGGAGGGACGGTGCAGCAAAGTGTAGAGACCATCGATATTGCGCGGGAAGAGGACACCATTGCGGTTGAAGGGAGGGAAAGCGTTGCCGAGAAATTCGAAGGTTCCGAAGTCCTTCGTGCGGGCCAGAGCGACAGTTGGCCCACGAAAGTCGTTGCACCATGCCAAAACGAAATCGTCATTGATGGGCGTCACACGGGGGTCGTATCCGTAGCCGATGGCCACTGGCACACCCTTCGCGTCGCGAAGGTCAATCGGTTTTTCATCTATGCGCCAATCGAGAGCGTCTTTGCTGAAACCGGCATGCAGAGAGGGTAGGCCGTTGCGGTAGTCCACACGGAATATGCCGGCAAAACCCCCGGCAAACGGGACGACGGCGCTGTTGTAGATGCTGTTGGCGAACGGGAACGGGTTCCGGCCAAGGATGGGATTGGCGTCATAGCGCCACAAAACATCGGAGCATCCCGTCGGCCGGGGTTGCCAAGGGATGGGAGCAGTTTGGGCGACGGGGGGCTGAGGGAGTGTGGTGATGTTCATGGTTGTGCGGATTCGAGGCGAAGTGAGGTGATGCGGGTTTGCAGCGGGTATTTCGCGGCGGTGAACTGGACCTGCAACCGTGTCTCGCGACCTTTGGGCAGCGCCGGCAGGTTCAGCGTGGCCGAGGTGGATTCGTCCGGGTGGTTGGTGACCCACGTGTGCTCGCCGACACGGACGATAAGGCAGACGGGCGCCTCGGACTCGACAACGAGTTGGAGCGGCGCCTCGCTCGCGGGCTTTACCATGAGGTCCACGGCATCGAATCGCAGGCCGCCGTCGCGGGATATCTCGAACAATTCCTCGGCGGGCAAGACCTCTTCCGAGGCAACCTTCCACGCGGAGAGCGCGGGATCGCCGTCGATGCGGGCGAACGCTTCGGCCACAGCGGCGTGCGCCGGCTTGCGCGTGCCGTCCTCGTGCACCAATCCGAAATGCACCTCCACTGGATCTTCCTGATACCCGCGGTCAGCGTATTTCCAGATGAGGTAGCCGCGCAGCTTCGAGAGCGGATCGGCGGGATCTTTACGGGCCTCGATGAGAGCGCCGAACATCGCTGTGAAAAACTCCGCCTGTTGCTGCTCGGTTCCACGGATGTGATAGCCTTGGCGCGTGTCGCCGGCTTCGACGGATGTCGTGAAACCGCTCTCGGTGATGTAAAAGGGTTTGTTTCCCGCGTAATTCGCGAGCCA
>CAZEYV010000179.1:0-8758 GCA_964516705.1 uncultured Chthoniobacter sp. | reverse complement strand
CGGGCGGCGATGGAAACCGGACCTTGGAACTCGAGGTTGCCGCCGATCGGAATCGGGCTGGCCGAAGCGTCATAAAAATACCCGAGGTCGAAGTTGTCGAAGCCGCCCGCGGCGAAGCGGTCGACGGCGAAAAATCCGCCGCCGGTTTGCCCGCGAGCGTTGACAAATTTTTGCGCCAGTCCGCCTTCCGGATCGGTTCCTGTCAGCAAGGCGCCCAGGGCCGCTCCCTCGCCAGCCGCGCCGGCCCAAGCCGCGGCGCTGCCGCTCTGGCGGACGGTCATATTGATATCAGCCCCCGAACGATCCGAGCCAGATGGGTAGAAACGCGCCGTGGCGACCGACAACGACCCCCCGAGCGCAGAATCGCCACCCGCCGCACCGCGCAGGGTGGCGTCAGAGAACAGCATTTGCGATCCGCGCAGCGTGATGGACCCGCCATCGCTGGACACCCGCACGGGCACGGCGCGCCGACCCCACGGGGTGGCGGTCAAGCCGGCATTGACTGGCACAGCCGTGGGGGCGCCGGCCAACCTGCTGGGATGGAAGTCCAACGTCTCCGCCGCTCCCGAGACATCAAGCACGGAGCCGGCTTCGGCCAGAATGTTGCCGGCCACGGTGATTGATCCGCCGGGATAAAGGATTCCGGAGCGACGGCCGAAAACATCGGGGAACAGGACGCTGGTGCCCGCCGTGGAGAGGCGGGCCGAGGCGCCGAAGTAAACCGTCGGCAGCGCGAACGAGGCATCAGGAGCGAGAACCTCCGGCAGCCGGAAGGAAGAGCGGCCGAGCAAAGAAATACTGCCGCCCGGCGCGCGGATGTCACCGAGCACGGTGACCAGATCGCCGCGCAAACTGACTGACGCCAGGGGATCGGTCGAAAGGCGGGCACCGCTTTCAAAAAGCACCCAGCCAAGCCCCTCGAGGCGTTCGTCGGTCGGTTGGTTACCGGTGAATTGGTCGTTAAAACCGAGTCCGACGAACGACACATCCGCCGGGGCACGTAGACCGACCGGTTGCAGGACCGGACGGAAGACATCCTCGCCGAGAAAACGGATGCCAAGCCGGGCCAGTTCGCCGGCATCGGCGCCCGCGGGCACAGGGCCGCCCCCGCGCGAACGAATTTGCTCTTCCAGACGGCCGCGGTTGGCAACCAGTCCAGCGTAGGGCACATGGAGCCAGCTGCGGGCCGCGGGCTCGAACACCGTTCCGGCCGCGATGCGCACCGCCGGCAGGAAGCCGCCGTTTGCCGCTCGCCCGCCGAGGCCGATCAGCTCGTAGCCCGCGAAGCCACCGCGGCGGAAGAAGTCCGGGGCCAACACGATCCCGCCCGCGGGCGCTCCGGTTCCACCGACTTGGATGAAATTGGCCTGCAGGCTGAGCGATCCGCCGCGCGCCACGGAGTAGGCTTGCAGTTGGCCGGACAGATGGAGCACGCCGCCCACGGACGTGTCGAGGTCCGGATCTTTTCCCGCCAGCAGGCGGATTGAGCCGCCGTCGCCATAGTCATAACCGCCGGTGGGTGCCGCGTAGACGCCGCCGGAGGCATCGATCAGGGAATCGCGGCCGAGGCGCACATTGTAGCCTTCCAGCCGGACACTGCCGCCTTGCAACAGGCGTCCGGCGAAAGCGGGATCCGCCGCAGTGGGCCGCTCGTCGACCATCATGCCGGCCACGTCGAGCGTGACTCCGTCCGCAATGCGGATATCGCCGCGGCCCGGTTGCACACCCGGCGTGGGCGGGAGGGCCAAGGCCCCGGAGACCGAGAGTTCGTTGTAGAGCAAAGGGGAGAAATTGTACGCCGTGAAAGAGACGCTTCCGCCGGGCGCCATGATATCGCCGGCCAATGTGACATTGCGGGCGGCCACATCGATATTGCCGCCGGGCAGCATACGGAGCGGAACACCGGAGGGCTGGATGAAATCGCCATCCGGGTTGTCAACCGCGAGGCGCCCGAAACCGCCCTCGTCTTCCTCGAAGAGCGCGGTGCCCAGCACGAAACTGCCGCGCCAAGCTTCGGCCAAGGGAACCGGTTCCCCGGCGACCAGCGTGTAGAGGGGCGCGGCCCCGGCCACCCGGCCCGCCCCCAGGCGGAATTCGGGGGCGAAAGGCGAGGAGTCGAGGAAAAGCGGGGTCGCGGCGGTTCCGATGTCTTTCTCGCCGCGGAAGGAGAGCGACAGCAGACCGGCAGCGGGGGGGAGTTCCTGCTGACGTGGACCGGTCAGAGAGCGGCCGCGCATTTCACCGGCCGCGACAATCGTCGGGGCGCGCAGACTGACCGCACCGGCGGCGGCGCCCTCCTGGTAGGGTCCCTGATCGTAGCCACCGAGCGGGGCCAGCGCGTGCGCGTAGGTTCTGCTCACGCCCCATTTGCCGGAGGCCTGCGTGCTGCGTCCGTCATAAACGCCCTCATACAGACGGTCCGGAAACGCATCGTGCATGTCGAAGAGATGGCGTCCGCGGGTCAGGCGCGACGTTTGGATGCGCCCCGGTTCGTGGGTGGTAAAACCTCCGGACACATCAAGCACCGATCCGGGGGCGAGCACCACCGCATCCCCGGCGGAGAGCGAAATGTTCCCGCCGCGCGCGGTTAATTCGGCAATGCCGCGGTCGATGATGTTCGCGAATCCCGTGAGGTCGCCGAGCGGGGTGCCGACCCACTCGCGCCCCGCGTAGACGCCCGCGCGGCGGAGGTCGACGAGCAGGTTGATCCCGCGCAAAGCGGAGTTGCGCAGCAACGGCGAATCGGACAGCTCGGAACCGCGCATCTGCACGGCGAGCAAATGCTGGGCCAGCGGGATGAAGGCATCGGTCGAGCCGCTGACGTCGATGACCGCCCCGCTGTCGACGTGGATGCGGCCACCGTCGAGGAGGAATTTTTGCGCACCCCCATCCAACTGGGCGGAGGGCAGAGTGCCGGTGACCAACCCGTCGCCGTCCGTGTCGGCGTAAGGCCAGCGGCCTGCGCGGACGCGGACCTCGCCGGAAGGCGCCAGCAGGATCGAGCCGGGACCGAAATGGATAGCGCGGCCCTCGACATTGACCGACGACTCGAGGGCCAGACGCGAGCCCGGGATGCGGCGGCCTCCGGCGTCGTCGGGCAGGATACGCGTCACGCTGCCGGGGGCGAAATCGACCGTTCCGGTGAACTGCGAAAAGAAAGGCGGCTGCGTCGAGCCGGTAAATTTGTCATAATCGGGATTCCCCACCGCGCCGTAGCTGGCCAGGAGATCGATACGGCCGTTGAGACTCACCGTGGTGGTGCTGTCGAGCACGCCGGCCTGCACCACGGAGCGTCCGGCCACGGTGATGTTGCCCGTGGGCGCGCGGATGATGCCCGCATTGACCGCACGGCCGTCGTCGCCGACGCGGCCGATCCAGACGTCGAGACCGCGCAGGCTGGGGTCGCTTTCCGGATGCGCCCGCACCCCGACCTGGTGGCCGGCGGCGAGGATGGCCTGGCCGCCCGGCGTGTCGATGCTCCCCTCGTTGCGCACGTTCGGACCGACCAGCATAACGCGTCCGCCGTTGCCGTCCTGGCCCGCGGTGGCACGGATCTGGGCGCCGCGCTGCACGATGACATCACCGTAGCGGCCGCCGGGCGGCGGGGCGGGCGGCACGAACGCCGGGGTGCCGTCGCCGCCGCCGGGCACTTCGATGGTCGAGAACAGGAATTGCGCGTCGCGGTTGTTGAGCAGGCCCTGGCGCACGAGGTTGTCGTTGATCGGCAAGGACGAGGCGACAAAGCCGCGTGTGTTGATCTGGCTGGCGCCGCCGAAGATGATGCCGTTCTGGTTGAGCACGTAGACTTGGCCTTGGGCATTGATCCGCCCGAGGATCTGGGAGGGTGCGAGGTCGGCACCGGTGACTTTGTTCAAGGCGATCCACTTGCCGGCGTCCGCCCCGCCAGCGCTCTGGTCGAAATTGAGCGTGGTGTTGCGTCCGACGTTGAAGGTCTTCCAATGCAGCAGTGCTTGCGATTCGTTCTGCTTGACGGTGACATTGTTGCCGGACTGCACGGGGTTGTTCGCGCCGTAGACGACACGGTCGAGATCGAGGGCGCCGGGCCCCAGACCGTCTGGCACATGGGGCAGCGGCGCGCCGGTCAGCGGGTTCATGCCGAGGTGATTGGCCGTGGCCGCCGCGCCGCGCGCGGCGGCCTGCGCGGCCTGCATCTGCTGCAGCGATTGCGTGGTGCGGGCCAACCGGTCCTGCGCGTTGGCGCGCAACTTGAGGGCCTGGGCCTGGCCGACGGTGGACAGATTGCGGACGCGCGCGGCGTCGCCGGCGCGGGTGGCCCCGCCGCGCAGGATGTCGCCGGCCCGGGCGAATTCCGGGACCAGCAAAACGGCTGCCGCGAGAAGGAGCAGGCGGCCGACAACGGATGATCTGCGAATGGCGTCCATCATGGGCCGGAGGACAGGTGAGGTCGCTCCGGCGGCCCACACTACGCAGTTTCCGCGCGAGTGCATGTGACAGCTTGTGACAATTCCGTCAAATTTCGCCCCCGCCGGGCGCGGGCGTCACTTGAGCGCATCGAGCGCGAGTTCGTTGACCGAGACGGGGTTCTTTTGCAGCAGCGAGGAGACGTGCGATTCGCGGTTGAGGGCGGCGCGCTGGTTGCGCAGGGCGGCGACGAGCTGGTCTTTCACCTCGTCGAACGATGCGGGGCCGGCCGGGCGGATGTCCTCGACCATGAGGATGTGGAAACCGGAGCGTCCCTCGACCGGGGCGGAGATCTGCCCTTTCGACAACCCGGACACCGCGGTGCGGATGGCCGGTGTGATGTCGTCCGCGGCCAGCCAGCCGAGGTCCCCGCCGCGCGCGGCCGAGGCGGTGTCGTCGCTGTTGCGTTTGGCCAACGCGGCGAACTCGCCGGGCTCGTCCTTGAGCGTGCCGGAAAGTTCGGCCGCTTTTTTGCGCGCCGCCTCCTTGTCCTCGCCCTGCGCGAGGAAGATTTGCGCGAGCTTGTAGCGGCGTGGCAACTGCAGGCGCTCTTTCTCGGCTTCGTAGGCTTTTTTGATTTCCTCTTCGGACGGGAAGCCATCGGGAACCTTGCCGACTTCGGCCAGGTAGCTCTCGACGATGTATTGGTCGCGCAGGCTCGCCAGGCCCGCCACGGTCTCCGGCTTCTTGTCCCACCCCGCCCCGTTGGCGTCCTGCAGGACGGCTTGCCGCACGAGGATGGAGCGGACAAAGCCGGCCAGCGCCTCCTTGTCGGCCGCGAGCGCGGCGCGGTCGGCGGGGGCCAGGGCGTCGAGGTAAGGTTTGACATCGGCCGAGGTGACTTCGCGCTCGCCGACTTTGGCCACCACGGTGTCGGCGGTGCCGGCGGCGGGAAAGAAGCCGAGGAAGGCGAGGACGAAGGTAGGGAGCAGATTCATAGACGAAGGGTATTTCATGGGTTGGCGTGGTTGGTGTTGGAAGGAGGCGACATCGCAGCGGGGGCGCCGGCACCCGCAGGCAAAGCGGCCGCGCGGAGTCGGGTTTCGAGGTCCTGCATGATGGTCTGCAGCTTGGCGCGGTTGACGCCGATGAAAGGTTCGCGGGCGAGCAGGGCCGTGCCGAGACCGTGGCGCTGGTAACGGTCGAGGATTTCGTCGGCGATGGCTTTCGTCTCGAGGTGCTTGACCTGCTGCTCGGCCACGGCGCGCTCCAGGACGGTGACGCGACCCTTGCTCTTGGCCAGGGCGGCCTCGGCCTTGCGCGCGCGCTCGGCCAGGGCGCGGTAATCCTTCTCCCACTTCGCCACCTGGGAGGCCAGTCCGACGGCGCGCTCCTGCGCGGTCTCCACCGCGGTGCGCAGTTCGGCGGCGTGGTTGGCCGCGGTGTTGCGCTCCTCGACGAGCTGCGTCTGCACGGCGGCGGTTTCCTTTTTCGCTTTCTCCACGGCCATCTCGGCCTGCACGACCGAGGCCTCCATCTCCGCTGTCTTGGCCTGCGCGTCGCGCAGTTGCAGCATGTTGGCCCGCAGCGCCTCGCGCAGCTGGGCTTCCACAGCGCTCGGCTCCTGCGCGGGCACGGCGACGACAGTCAGGCAAAGGCAGATGAAAGCGGTGATCTTGTGCATGGGCGGGTTCAGAATTTGGCTCCGATGTCGAATTGGAAGATGTTCATGTCGAATTGCGGCCCGGCGATGCTTTCCGAACCGAACCAGCGGGTGCCGACGTAAACATGGGGCGTGAGGGCGAGGCGCGCGGCGACGGTGAAGCCCTTCATGTTGGTGCCGCCGAGGCCGAAGTCGGAATCGTTGAACCCGTCGACCACGGCGTCCGAGCCGATCCAGCGGTAACCGAAGGAAAATTGCCAGGCGCCGAGCCGGTCGAGTTCGGCGTGGCCGACGACGACGTCGAGCAACCAGGCGTAGCCGTCGCCCTCGAAAGGACCGTAGGACGACGTGTCGATGTCGGGGTCGTCCGCGGTGACCTCGCCACGGTTGTTGACCGCGATCTCGTCGATCTGCGAGCTGTTGAAGGCGAGGTTCTGCACGAATTCGCCGACCAGCGAGACGCGCACCGTCTCGAAGCCGTCGTAGTTGAGCTTGCCGGTCACGACAAAATTCTCGAACGGCGTGGCCAGGCCGAAATACTGCCATTGGTTCATGCGGCCGAAGTCGTTTTCCGGCGCGGGGGTGATGTTGCGCAGCGGACGGTAAGTGTTGCCCTTCTGCGCGAAGGACGGGCGGCTGTTGTCGGTGTCGCCGGCGTCGGAGGCGGACAGCGGGACGAAGGGCGAGGAGAGCTGGCCCTCGATGTTGTAGAAGTAGTAATAAGCAGCCGCGACTTGGGCATTCCAGTGACGCGTCAGGTTGACCTGGGTGCCGGCCTGGAGGGCGAAGAGATATTTGTCATAGCTGGGATACTTGAGCGGCTGGTTGGACGAGAAATTGAGGTCGGTGTTGAAGACCGGGAAGGCGCCGCCGACGAGCGACGGCAGGATCGTGTTGCGGTAGTTGTAGGACAGCCGCACGGCCGCGCCGTCGAAGCCGAGGTCGTCGTCGAAGATGAGCGGCGTGGAGAAGAAGGGATTGTCGAAGCGGCCGGTCCAGAAGGTGAGAGCACCCTCGTCCTCGCCCCCGCCGAGGTCATAGCGGAGGTAGGCCCGGTCGAGCCAGACGGCGTAGTCGGAAAAGTTGCCGCCCTCGCCTTCGTTGACGTCGCCGAGGCTCTGGTTGGCCGAGACCGGCGAAGTGCTGTCGCCGGTGGCCAGACGGAAGCCCGCGCTGAAATTGTCCCCGAGTTCGATGCCCAGCCCGAAGCGGGCCAGCAGGCGGAAGCGCGTGCGGTCCTGGTCGGTGTTCCATTGCGGGGAAAACTCGGTGCCGGTCACGTCGAAGGGCGCACCGGTGTTGATGGCATTGAAATTGGGGAACGCCCCGCTGCTGTCGTTGCCCTCGGGATAGAGATCGGCTTCCACGCGCATGCGGATCTCGCCCTCGGGCTTGAGCCGCGCCAGCGTCTCGAGGAGACCGGGCGGGATGGCGGGGTTGGATGCGCCCACGCCCTCGGCGGCCAATTCGCGGCGGATTTCGTCCTTGAGCTGCATGCGCACGGGCAGCGGAATGTAGGTGACGCGCATCTCGTCGCGGGCCGCCTCGAGCGGACTCTGCGTCGGCGGCTGGCCGGATACCGCAGGGTCGGTCATGGTCTGCACCGCGGCGACCTGCGCAATGGCGAACATGTCGGCCTCGTTTTGTGCGCGCTGGGTATCAGCCTCGGCCTGCGCCTGCGCGACCATGGCCTTGGAGTCGCTCTCGGTGAGCACGCCGCGCTCGACCAGCTTGTTGATGAGGTTGACCACGACATTGCCGGTCGGGGTCGAGGAAAGGAGATCCGGCAACGGGGGTTCGACGTTGGCCGGTGCGTCGGTGGACGCGGGCGGCGGCGGCGCGGGCGGATCGGGAGGAGCCACCTCCACGGTTTCGCTGGCCGTCGCGGTGACGGTGACTGTTTCGCCGGCCGGCGGGTTGCCGCCGGAGGTCCCGGACGGGGCCGGCAGGACCTGTTGTTCCGCTGCGGACACCGACGGATCCGCAAGCGAGAGAGATTCAAATCCGGCGCCGGTGCCCGCCGGTGCCTCCGGCACCGCGGGCGCGCCAGCATCGGTCCCGGAGGTCACCCGGAGCAGTTGGCCGGCGATCGCCGCGGGATCGGTTGCACCGGTCGCCGCTTGCGCGCGGAGGCCGGACTCCGGCGCGCAGAGCATCGCGATGAGCAGCAGGGTGCAACGTCGTTTCATGGGCGGGAGGCGTTGATGCGCATGACAATGGGCATGGGCATGCCTTCAGGCGGCGGGTCCGCCAAGCGGATCCCGGTGAGAATTTCCTGCTGCAGAGCCTGGTCGGTGGCGGGATCGCCGGTCGATCCCTCGAGGCTCGCGCGGGTCACGCGCCCGGTCGGGTCGACCCAGATGCGGGCCTTGACGTTCAAACGGGCGGAGCGCGTCGCGCGGTGGGTGCGCAGCGCAGAGGTCACAGCGCTCTGCACGCGGCCGGCATACCAACCGAAGCGCGTGCCACCGCCGCCGCCTTTTTTCCCACTGCCGCCGATCAGTCCGCCGCCGCCGCGGCCGGTCAGACCGAAGCCGTCGGGCGGGCCGTCACCCTGGATGTTGGAACCCATGGGAGCCGGTTCATCGGGTGCTTCGGGCTCAGGCGCCGCCTCGGGCGTTGTCTCCTCGACGAATTCCGGCGCATCGGGCGGAGGCTCGACCGGGTCGGGGGGGACCGGGGGCGGGGTCGGCGGGGGCGGGGGCGGGGGGG
>CAZEYV010000178.1:0-16831 GCA_964516705.1 uncultured Chthoniobacter sp. | reverse complement strand
ACCGGCGGGTCAGTTTGCGTTTGGTGGGATTGAAATTTTCGCGGGTCTACGACGGGGGCGGGTGGCGGCAGACGGGATTGGATCTGCCTGGCACGGGGTATGACAAAGAGACGCGGCGGGTGCTGGCGCGGGTCATGGACGAGGCGAAGGTGCGCTACGGTGCGGGGAGTGTCGTGCGGGGGCACCAGGTTAAAAGTTGGCAGTCGTCAGTTGGCAGTGCTCAGAAGAAATGTAGCGGCGGCGTCCCCGCCGCCGGTCGGCGGATCGATAAACAGCCGTCGCCGGGGACGGCGCCGCTACAGTTGAACGTGAAGAGTTGCTTCAGCTTCATGGATTCGTTGCTGCGACCGGAGGATATCGTGCGGATGGCGGCGGAGCGGGGGGGCCGTGCGGTGGCCATGACCGATCCGAATTTGCATGGGGCGGTGGAGTTTTGTGCCGTAGCGAAGGAGTCAGGGATCAAACCGATCGTGGCCGCGGAAGTGAAAGTTCGGGGGATTCGGTATCTCGCCTATGTGGAGAATGCGGAGGGGTATCGGAATTTATGCGGGTTGTTGAGCGATGAACGCGGGCGTCAGCCGGCGCCGGCCGTCCTCCAAGGACTGATCCTGCGTCCGGTCACCGCGTTTCCGGAGATTCGGTATGCGTCGTCCAAGGACGCCAGATTTTACGAGGTGGTGCAGAGTATCCGCACTTTGTCGCTGGCGGGGCAGCCGCACGGGGACAAGCGGTGGGGGGATTTTTCTTGGTCGCGGGAAATGGACATTTCGACGGGCATGGTGCGGGATGCGGAGGAGATCGCGGAGCGGTGTGAATTTGTTTTGCCCATCGGCGGGTTGAAGTTTCCGCGGTTTGCGCCGCCGGACGGTGCCACACCGCGGGAATTTCTCGGTCGCCTCACCCGCGAGGGGATGCGGGGGCGCTATGGGGCGATACCGGGTGCCGGGGTGCGGCGTCAGGTGGAGGAAGAACTGCGCATCATCGCGGAGGTGGGCTATGAGGAATATTTCCTCGTCGTCTGGGAATTGCTCCAACGCTGCCGCGGGCGCGGGATTGACTGGATCACGCGGGGGAGCGCGGCGGATTCGCTGGTTTGCTACTGTCTCGGCATCAGCACGGTTTGTCCGGTGCGCTTCGAATTGTATTTCCGGAGATTCCTCAATGCGGAGCGGATGAAGTTGCAGAAGTTGCCGGACATCGACATCGATTTCCCGCACGACCGGCGGGACGAGGTGGTGGATTTGATTTTCGAGCGCTACGGACCGGACCATGCGGCGGTGGTCGGCGGGTTCAACACGTACCAGGGGCGCTCGGCTTTTGCCGACATCGCCAAGGTGCTGGGGGTTTCGGAATTCCAGATCCGGCGGATGACGGAGAAACTGCCCCAGACTTCGGCGCGTCATGTGGCGTCCGCGGCGCAGGAAAACGCGGAGTCACGCGGGCTGACCTGGGAAGAAAATCCTTATCAGGCGGCGCTGAAATTGGCCGCGCGGTTGGACGGGTTTCCGCGTCATGCGAAGATGCATCCGTGCGGGGTGGTTATTTCGCGCGAACCGGTGGGCACATTGACGCCGCTTTTCACCAGCGCGAGCGGACGGGCCACGACGCAGTTCGACATGTCCGCGGCCGAGGCGATGGGTCTGGTGAAGCTCGATATTCTGGCCCAGGGAGGGTTGTCCGTGTTGCGCGATGCACGGGAGGCCTTGCGGGCGCGGGGAATCGAACCGCCGGAGGCGGGGCGGTGGGACGATCCGCATGTCTGGCAGATGATCGCCGACGGCGAGGCGCGCGGGGCGCACCATATCGAGAGTCCGGCCATGACATCCTTGGCCCGAATGTCCGGGGTGCGGGCCATCGATCAACTGATTGCCATTGTGTCGGTGATCCGTCCGGGTGCGGCCAACAGTCTGCGCAAAGAACAGTTCGCGCGGAGGGCGCGGGGAGTGGAGCCGGTGACGTATGCACATCCGAGTTTGGAGTCCGTGCTGCGCTCGACTTACGGCGTGGTGGCTTACGAGGAGCATGTGTTGCAGATCTGCGAGGTGTTCGCGGGCTGGAACGCGGGCCGGGCTGATATTTTGCGGCGGATGCTGGTGAAGGACCGGATGGCCAATGTGGACGTGTGGCGGGAAGAGTTTGCCGCGGCGGCGCGGGGAAAAAGCCGGAACAATGCCGAGATCACCGCGGTGTGGGATTTGCTCATGCAATTCCGCGGGTATGCGTTTTGCCGCGCGCATTCCACGGCTTACGGGCTGGAGGCTTACGAGGCGGCGCAGTTGAAACGGTATTGGCCGGCGGAGTTTTTGGCGTCCGTGCTGACCCACGGGAAGGGGTTCTATTCGCGGCTGTTTTACACCATCGAGGCGCGGCGGTTGGGGATTTTGTTCGCGGGGCCGGGGGTGAATGGGGATACGACGAAGTTTTCAGTTGGCAGTGTTCAGTGTTCAGCAAATCGGAGGAAAACCGCAAAGGACGCAGAGGACACAGAGAGGAGAAGAATCCGGGTGCCTCTGTGCATGATCAAGGGTTTGTCGGAGAAACTGCTCATGCGGGTGGAAGAGGAGAAACCCTTTGCATCGTTGGCGGATTTTTGGCGGAGGTGTTCGCCGGCGGTGGATGAGGCGATGAGTTTATTGCGGGCGGGGGCCTTCGATACGTTTGATGCTTCGCGCACGGAGCAGTTTTGGGAACTGCGGGCCTTGGCGCCTTGGACGGCGGGGCAGGGGTTGCTCTTGGAAGCGAAGAAGGCGGCGCCGCCGGTGAGGCGCACCGAACCGGACCGCTTGCAAAAACTGCGGGATGAAATGGGATTGCTCGGGTTCACCGCGAGCGGGCATCCGGTGGAACTTTTTCCGGAAGTGGCGTGGGAAACGTATTGTCCGGTCGGGGAAGTGCGGAATTTCGCGGGTGAGCGAGTCACGACGTGCGGGCTGGTTGTGGCGCAGCGGTTGCATCATCAGTCGGACGGACGCGCCATGAAATTCATCAGCATCAGCGATCGCACGGATATTCTCGAGTGCGAGATTTTTGCCGACGCTTACCGGCGATGCGGCGGGGTGCTGGTGCGGTGGCCGGTGGTCGAGGTGACGGGGCGCGTCGAGGCTTTGGGGGGAAGCCGCGGGTGCGTGCTGCGGGTGGAGAATTTGCGCGCGGCGCGGACTACGACTGCGGACGTTCGTCCTGCGGCATCTCGGACAGCTGGAACTCCGGCACCGATTGGCGGATGAAGTCTTTGAGCATGTCGAGGGTTTGCTGGTCGGTCTTGGCGCCGGGTTTGAATCCTTCGAGCACGGGCGCGCTGACAATCACGTAGGCCCAGCGGTGCTGGAGTTTTTTCGTCACCATGTCCCAGTTGGTTTTGGCCAACCGCACCCAGTGGTGGGGCGTGGTGGTGTCCTTGCCGACGAACCAGTAAAGGAAGTAGCTCTTCAGATTTTTGCGCTCGCCGGGTGCGGTTTCGATCTCGCGGCTGAGGGCCAGCTTCATCACGTCGAGCGTGCGTCCATTGGCCAGGGTGATGGGCACGACTTCGCCGGATTGGATCGACCAGCCTTGTCCGGGCAGGCAGACCTCGGGACGGTGGATGCTGCGTTTCTCGCCCCCGCTGAGGACGACCTGTGCAGTGAGCGAATTGCCGGAGAGGTCCTGGTAGATTTTTTTCTCGAACTCGGTGTCGGCCGGCAGGAGGGCGAGTTCGCTGGGCGAAACGGGATCGCTCGTGCCCCAGTATTCGCCGACCAGGGTGGGCAGATCCATGACCACCCCGGCTTCGGGCGCGATGTTCGGCGGCGCGCTCTCGCGGCACAGCCAGATGGTCAGGGCCGGCAGCAGGACGATCGCCGCGGTGCGCCACCAGGGAATATGGAAAGCGGAGGTCATGATTCGGTCGCGCGCGAGGTGAAACGTTGCAAGAGCCATCCGACACCGAGCATGCCGCCGAGAGCGACGCCGAAGACGAGGAATCCGGAAAGCATGTGGAAGGTCGTCGGTTCTTCGAGCGAGCCGATGGCCACTTCCGGTCCGAGGGCGATCGTGCCGAGGGTGAGCATGATGATGCGCGCGAAATTGCCGGCCACGGCGAGCGGGATGGACGAGAGGAAGACGACCCATTTCTGCCAGGGTTTGTCCATGGCGATGTAGCCATAGAGCGCGCTGACCATCATGAGGGCGAAGAGCGAACGGATGCCGCTGCAAGGGTCGGCCACGTCGACGGCGAAGCGTTCCCCGGCGGCGAGTCCGGCCGCGAAGTCGGGCGTGGAAACGATGGCGGTGCCTTGCTGCAGGCAGGGGAGGCCGACAAAATTGAGGAAGGCGACGCTGACATTGGACATGAAGATGCGCAGCGGGAAGGCGAGGAAGTTGTCCATGAACGGCAGCGGGAACATGAAGGCGAGAAAGGCGAGGGGGAAGGCCAGGGCCATGAGCCAGCGCCAGCCGAGGAACCAGAGGACGGACGATCCGACGAAGCCGAGGAGGGCGGCGTAGCCGATGTAGACGTTGTCGGCGAGGTAACCGACCCAGTAGACAAAGAGGGATCCGAGCAGCGCGGCGAGGCCGAGCCATGAGCCCTCGACCGGCAGGGCGGCCAGTGATTTGCGCTGGTAAAAGACGAGTCCAACCACGGCGAGGGGCACGAGCCAGCAGTGCTCCCATTCGGGGTTGTTTTTCCAGATCCAGCCCATGAACTCGAACATGCTGGCCCGGGTGGCCCCGTAGCCGGAGGCATACGGGAACCAGCCGAAGAGCGCGTAGAACACGCCCGCCACGGCGACGGCCGCGACAATGTTGGGTGCGATGAGCGAAGCGCGCCAATCGGGGACCGTGGTGGTGGAATTCATGGGCAGCATGAAGCTTTCATACCGTCCGCGGGGCGGCAACCGATTTCCACTCCGCAAGGAAGGCCCCGAGCGCCTCCCGCCAGGGCCGCGGACCCGGCGGGAAAAGCGCGGCGAGGCGGGCCGGGTCGAGGCCGGACCGGCGCGGGCGCTTGGTCCAACCCGGCCCAAGTTCGGTGTACGGCACCTCTTCGATACCCGTGCAGGCGGGAGCCGCACCGCACGAAATCATTTGCTCCATAGTGGCGCGGGCGAATTCCTCCCACGATGTCTCGCCGGAATTGACCAGATTGAACAACCCGGTGTTCCCCGCCTCGACCAGCCGGCGTGTCCACAAAGCGCCGTCCGCGGCGTACAAGCAGCAGCCCTTCTTTCCGGCGGCGGTGCGCAGGAGACCCGGGCCGGAAAGCAATTCGGGCATCCGGCTCATGAACGTCTTGCCGCCGAGCCCATAGAGCCAGGACACCCGCAGAAGGAGGCTGCGCGGGCAGAGGTCCGGGACGAGCTTTTCCAAATCGGCTTTGTGCCGCCCGTAGACCGAGAGCGGGCGCGGCGCGTCGTCTTCGGTGTACAAACGCTCGCCGTCGCCGGCGAAGACATAGTCCGAACTATATTGCACGAACAAGGCGCCCTGCGCGTCGCAGCGGCGCGCCAGTTCGAGCGGCGCGTCGCGGTTCACGCGTCCGGTGCCGTCCGGATCTTTCTCGCAGGCGTCGAAATCGCAGACCGCCGCGGCATTGATGACCGCATCCCAGCGCGGAGCGAATAATTCATCGAGCCGGTCGCCGCGGGTGATGTCCGCCCCGCCGCGGGTCAAGGCGGTCAGCTCGTGGTCCGCGAATTCCCGCGCCAAGTAACGTCCGAGCAGACCGCCGGCCCCGAGGAGGAGAATTTTCATGGGCTGAATTCCAGTTTTCCGAGCCGGTCGAGCACATCGTCGACGGTGACTGAGTCGAGACACAGGTAGCTGTCCATCCCGCAACGGTCGATGCAAGGATGCAGGGGACAGACACGGCGCTGCACGGCTCGGTCGCGGTTGTTCCATGGAGCGAACCAATCCGGTTCCCCCGAGCCGAAGATCGTGACGACCGGCTTGCCGAGCGCGGCGGCGAGGTGCGCGGGGAGGGAATCGTGACACAGCACCGCGTCGGCACCCTGCAGGGCGGCGACGAGGGAGGCAAGATCGGGGGTGGCCTGCCGGCGGCTGCCGTCGGGCGTCACCGCGTCCGCGCCGGACGGGAGGATTTCCAGAACGTCGAAACGGTCCGCTACGGACGGCGAAGCCAACAATTCGCGCCAGCGCGCGACCGGCCATTGCTTGCTCGGCACGCGGGCGCGGGCATGGACGGCCAGGACCGGCCGCGCGCCGCGCGCCGGGGCCTCCGGAGTTTGTATCCACGGCACGGAATAATCGCAGGCCACACCGAGCGCCGCGGCGATCTGCTCCCAGCAACGCAGGTGGGATTGTCGCGGGGACTCACGATGAAGTTCGAGGGTGAGCAAGGGGTGCCCGGGATGGGTTGCCCGCCAAAGCCATTCGAGTGTGCGTCCGAGCCGCCGCCGGTTCCTGCGCCACGGCAGATCCGCGGCGTAGTAATTGCCGCGCGTCATGGGAAAACCGATGCGTCGCCCGGCGTGTGTCGCGTCCATGAGGATGGTTGCGCGGACATCGGCCCAGACGCAGACCGCGGTGGCAAATTCGAGCGGGCGCAGCACGTGGCCCTCGTCGCGCGCCGCCGAGACGGCTTGCCGCGCACCGCAGACCCGGTCGTCCGCCCAAGGCGGTTCCCACGCGTGGATGGCCGGGGGTTCGGCCAGCAGTTGGTAGACCGCGCGGGAAGCCGGGCGGCAGAGGACGTGGACATCGAACGCGGTTTGCGCCCCCCGCACCAAGGGCAGACTCATCACCGCGTCGCCGAGGTGGTGGAGTTCGACCACGAGGAGGCGCGGCTTCATCGGGAAAACCAGCGGCGCTTGAGCAGGTAGTAGTGGCGACCCCACGCGGCCATGGCGAAGGCGTCCCACCACGGTTTGGCGCGCCATCCGTCGCGCGTGAGCATGCGGGCCGTCTCGCGCCACATGGCGGGGAGCTGACGGCTCGTTTTGGCATCGGCGTGCAGGCGGGAGACGGCCAGAGGTTCGGGCAGGTAACGCCAATGCACAGCGGTCCCGATCCGCAACCAGTATTCATGGTCCATGCAGAAATGGAGCGATTCGTCGAAACCGCCGACTTTGTCATAAACACGCCGGCGCCACCAGACGGCGGGCTGGCCCAGCGGGTTGCCGCGGCGCAGCCGGTCCGGACGGAATGACGCGGCCGATTTGCGGCGTTTGCGTCCGGAGTCACCTTCGAGGAAATAGAAATCGCCGTAGACCACATCGGCTTCCGGATATTGCACGAAGGCCTCCATGACCGAACGCACCGCCGCGGGTTCGTAAAGGTCGTCGGCGCACAGGTAAGCGAGGATCTCCCCGGTGGCCATGGACAGGCCTTTGTTGATCGCGTTGGATTGTCCGGTGTCTTTTTCCGAGACCCAACGGATGTCCGTCCGGGCCCGCAGCAAGTCGACGGTTCCGTCATCCGATCCGCCGTCGATCACGATGTGTTCGACCTCGTGGGGTGCGGCCTGGGCGGCGGCGGTGCGGACCGAAGCAAGGCAGTCGCCGAGATAGCGCGCCTGCCGGAGCGACGGGGTGATGACCGAGAGCTTCATGGGGCGGCCGGCCGGAGGATGCGGCGGAAGATGCGTTCGTAGCGGTCGAGCACGTTTTCCCAGCGGAAGTGCTCGGCGCGTCGCCGGGCCCGCTGCGCCGCGGCCGCGCATTCCTCCGGATGTTCCTTGGCCCGGTCCAGCTGCGCGGCGAGCGAGGCGACCGGATCCTCCGGTCCGAACGGGATACCGGCATCGCCGAGCACCTCGCGCGTGGCCGCGCAATCGTGGTAAATGATCGCCTTGCCCATCCCCAACTGGTCGAGCAAGACGAGGCGAGTGGCTTCGATGGTCGCGGGCATGATGAAAGCCCGGGCGTTCTGGCTGAGTTCGACATAAGCGTCGCCGAAACGCAGACCGGTGAAAATGACCCGCCCGCCGGCCAGTTTCTCCAACTGGCGCCGGTAGGCGTGCTCGTAGGGATCGGCGCCGACCAGCACCAAGGGCAAAGGGTCGCGCGCCGCGCGGTGCGCCCGCAGGAGGAGTTCGGCTTCGTTCTCCGGGGTCAGACGGGCAACGTAGAGGAAATACCCGTCCGGCTGCAACCCCCAACGTTCCAGCTCGCCGCTCCGGACCGGTTCGTCGCGCACGGTCAGTCCGTAGGACAGATGCTCGGGCCGCACGCCGTATTCGCGCTCGTAGCGCTCCACGATCGTGGTGTTGTCGGCGATGATGCAATCGGCCGATTTGGTCGCCCAGCGCTCGCTGCGTTTGAGCCATGAACGGGCGAAACCGCGCCATTTCCGGCGGCTGAAATCGGCGCCGTCGACGTTGATGATGACCTTCATGCCGGCTGCGCGGGCCAGGCGTCCGAGGATGGCGTTGCCCACCCCGCAGAGGTAAATGATGTCATAGCGCCGCCATACCGCATCAAGCATCGACAGGGTGGTGTGGACGATGGTGTCGAGGCTCTTGGTCGGGATGGTGGGCAGTCCGATGATGCGCATGCCTTCCCAGACCGGTTGCGGCGCACCGAAGTGGGGGAGACGGTTGTAGACGGTGACGTCGTGCCCGCGTGCGGCGAGGCGTTTGCCCAGTTCCTCGACCACGACCTCGAAACCGGAGTAGCGCGCCGGCACGCCGCGGGACCCGAGGAAGGCGATGCTCGGCAATGGCGGGGCGGCACAGTGTCCGCCGGGCGTGCCGAGCAAGGCGTCGCGCAGCGTGTAGTAGACGAAAAGCGAGTTGAATTGCGTGTAGCGGCGCCACAAACGGCGGGGCTCCTGCCAGAGGCGGGAGGCCCACGTGATCCCGAGGCGCTGCATCCACGCGGGGGCGAAAGCACGCTGTCCGGCCAGCAGGACGAAAGCATCCCCGACGGCAAAGAAAACGCCGCGCGCATGGCGCCGCAGGTTGTCGATGATCCACCGCTCCTGCCGCTCTCCGCCCAGCGCGACCCAGATGAAGTCCGCCCGCGAGTCCGCGATAACGCGGGCGAATTCCGCTTCGTCCGCCTCGGTCCATTGGCGGAACGGCGGCGAAAGTGTCCCGGCAATCTCGATCTCCGGCTGGAGCGCGCGCAGATGCGCTGTCAGGGCGGAGAGCGTGTCCTCCGTTCCGCCGAAGAAAAAATGGCGCCACGGCCGCGGGGTGGCGCGGATCATTTTTTCCATGAAATACGGCCCGTAAACACGGTCCCCGAGTTGCGCGCCCCGCGCGTTGAGCGACCAGCGCAGCGGCATGCCGTCGGGCAGCACCAGGTCGAACTTCCGCATGGTTGCGCCGAAGTCGCTCTTGTGACGTGCGAGCGAGATGATGTGCGTGTTGCTGGCCGCGACCGAGGTCGGGCGGTCCTCGCGGGCCAGCCGCAGGGTCTCCGCCATGGCGGAGTCGTAGTCGACGACCGCCACGGGCGTGCCGAGGATCGGAATCTGGCGCGGGGCCGTGCTCATGCGCCCTGCCAACCTAGTAGAGCACCTGCTTGGCGGCAATGTCGGGAGGGGAAACCGCTGGCCGCTCGCCATGACGGCGGTTAGTCTCCAGACCATGAGTCTGACCGCGAAAATCGACGAGGACATCAAGGAGGCCATGAAAGCGAAGGACGCCGACCGCCTCGGCGCCCTGCGTATGCTCAAATCGTCGCTGAAATACGCGGTGATCGAAAAAGGGGCCGGGTCCGAGGGCGGTCTGGCCGACGAAGACGCCATCGGGGTCATCCGCAAACGCATCAAGCAGTGCCAGGACGCGGCGGACGGTTTCGCCAAGGGCGGCCGCGAGGAAGCGGCGGCCAAAGAGAGGGCCGAGATCGCCCTCCTGGAGGACTATCTTCCGGCGGCCATGTCGGGTGAGGAATTGTCCGCCTTGGTCCGCGAGGCCATCGCCGCCACGGGGGCGACGGGCAAAGCGCAGATGGGCGCGGTGATGAAGGCCGTGATGGCCAAAGCGGCCGGCCGCACCGAAGGCAAAGCGGTCAATGCGGAGGCGCAGAAGCAGCTTGGCTAAGGCGCGCGCAGCAAAAAAAGGCGGCGTGTGGGCCGTCATCGTGGCCGGCGGTTCGAGTCGCCGCATGGGCTTCAACAAACTCACGGCCGAACTTGAAGGGCGTCCGGTTCTGGCCTGGAGCGTCGCAGCCTTCAATGATTGTCCGGCTGTCGACGCGATCGTGCTGGTCTGCGCCGCGAGTGCGCGGGGCGACCTGGAGAAAGTCGCCCGCGAGGCGGCGCCGGTGAAGTTGAAGGCGGTGGTCGAAGGCGGCGCGCACCGCCATCTTTCCGTGGCCGAAGGCCTCGAGGCGGTGGCGGCCGATGCTTCCATGATTGCGGTGCACGATGCCGCGCGTCCGCTCGTCGATGGCGCCATGATCGAGCGGTGCCTGGAAACCGCCGGCAACACGGGCGCCGCGGCCTGCGCGCGGCGGGTCAACGACACGCTCAAGCGCATCAACGACGAAGGTTTCATCGTCGATTCGGTGGACCGCACCAATCTGTGGGCGGTGGAGACGCCGCAGATCTTCCGCGCCGAGTTGCTGCGCCATGCCTACGCCGAGGTCATCGCCACCGGCGGACACGTTTCCGACGAGACGTCCGCCGTGCAGGCCGCGGGGGCGCCGGTCTCCCTGGTCGATACGCCCGAATGGAACGGCAAGATAACCTACCCGGGCGACCTCGAACTGGCCCGGGTTGTCCTGCGCGGACGCCGCCACGCCTGATCCGATGCCGGGCCGCATCCTGACCGTCGGCCTCGTGTGCTTTCTGCTCGCCGCGGGCATGGCGATGTTTTTCGGTCCGCTCCTCCGGAATTCCCCGGACGGCCGTTTGCCGCCCTGTCCCTACACGGAGTTGGGGGACTTTGCCTCGCTTCCGCCCGGAACCGTCGCCGCGGTCGGCGCCTACGAGGCGATCCGCGAAACGTTGGCGCGCGGGTCGATCGACGGGATCGCGCCGCAGGCCGGGGTGATCGCGCGCGTTTTCGCCGAGGATGACCCGAAGATGGCGTCGCTGGCCAAACGGCTGGCTGCCGAGCAGGACCTCGAATCGGCCAGACGCGCTTTCCTCAGGCTGAACCGGTTGATGGAAAAAAACGCCCGCCGTCTGCCGCGGGGTTGAAGCGAGGGCGTGCTTGTCCGCGGCGCGGCAGGCGGTAGATTCGGCGGTCCGATATGGCGCCCATTCCGACCGGTTCAGAGATCCGTCAGAGCTTCCTCGATTTTTTCCGCGGGAAGCAACATTCCATCGTGCCTTCGTCGAGCCTCCTGCCGGACTCGCCGAACCTGCTGTTCACCAACGCGGGGATGAACCAGTTCGTCCCGATTTTTCTCGGCAAGGCCAAGGCCGATGTCTCGCGTTGGCCGGGCGCCGTGGCGGGATCGGATACGCGCGCGGCCGACACGCAAAAATGCATCCGGGCCGGCGGCAAGCACAACGACCTCGAGGACGTCGGGCTCGACACGTATCACCACACGTTTTTCGAGATGCTCGGGAATTGGAGCTTCGGGGATTATTTCAAAAAAGAAGCCATCGACTGGGCTTGGGAACTGCTTATTGAGCGGTGGAAGTTTCCCGCCTCGCGCCTCTATGCCACGGTCTATTCGCCGGGACCGGGTGACCCGAGCGAGTTCGATCAGGAGGCATGGGACCAGTGGGCGACGCATTTCCGCGCGGCCGGACTCGACCCCGCAGTGCACATCGTCAACGGCAACAAGAAAGACAACTTCTGGATGATGGGTGACACGGGCCCGTGCGGTCCCTGCTCGGAATTGCACATCGACCTCACGCCGCAAGGCGACACGCGGGGCGATTTGGTCAACAAGGGCACGGCCGAATGTATCGAGATCTGGAACTTGGTCTTCATCCAATTCAACGCCAATCCCGACGGCACTTTCACGCCGCTGCCCGCCCGCCATGTCGACACCGGCATGGGCTTCGAGCGCGTCTGCTCGGTCGTGCAGGGGACCAAAGGATTCACCGAATTCTCCAACGCCCGCGTTTCCAATTACGAGACAGACGTTTTCCGTCCGCTCTTCGCCGAAATCGAAAAGCTCAGCGGCAAAAAATACGGATCGACGCTGCCCGAGGCCGGATCGAGCGGGCACCGCGAGCAGGAAAAAATCGACGTCGCTTTCCGTGTCATCGCCGACCACGCACGGACATTGAGTTTCGCCGTGGCCGACGGCATCACACCCGGCAACAATGACCGCAACTACGTGCTGCGCCGCATCCTGCGCCGCGCCGTGCGCTACGGCCGCACCCTCGGGTTCCACCAACCGTTTTTTTACAAACTGACCGGCGTCCTTGCGCAGACCATGGGCGATGTTTTCCCCGAACTGTGCACCAAGCAGGCCCATGTCGAGCAGGTCCTCAAAAGCGAAGAGGAAGCGTTCAACCGCACCTTGGACAAGGGCATCGCACTCTTCGAGGCCGAGGCTGATCGTGTCCTTCGGTCGGTCCCGGGGACCGCGCCCGCCCCGGGCGTGGGAGGCCGCGCCCCCGCGGCCTCTTCTGAAACCCGCTACACCAAAAGAAATCTCCCCCACTTCGAGCGCCCTTGGGGCAAATACATGCTGACCTTTTCCACGCGGGCGAAGCGTAAGTTGTCACCGTCCGAACGCGATCTCGTGATGGATAGCATCTTGCACGGACAGAGCCTGGGCCAATACCACGTTTACGCCGCGTGCGTCATGCCCGACCACGTGCACTTGCTCGTCGAGCCGCAAGTGGAATCGGAAGACGATCAAGAGCGCCCCGTTTTCCACCAACTGGGAAAAATTCTCCACGGTATCAAGTCCACCACCGCGCACCGCATCAACCAAGCGGCGGGCGTCAGCGGGGAGCATGTCTGGGAAGAAGAATCTCATGATCGCCTCATCCGCGGCGAAGCGGACTTGAAGGAAAAGTTTTCCTACATCTGCCGGAATCCTTGGGATGCGGGCGTGGCGGAACAGAATCAGGACTACGGGTGGTTATGGACGCAAGATGACGCTGTTTCCCGCGAGGGCGCGGGAAACTACGCCCGAGGCGGGCGTGGTCCCCGAGACGGGGAAAGGCAAATCTCCGGTGCGTTCGCCTTCCGTCTCTACGACGAGCAGGGTTTTCCGCTGGATCTCACCGAGTTGATGGCACGCGAGCGCGGACTGACTGTCGATACGGATGGCTTCGACAAGCTGATGGACGAGCAGCGCGCCCGCGCCCGCGCCGCGCAAAAGAAGCAGATCATCACGGTCTCGGAGATTGCCACCAAGGAACCGACGCGTTTCACCGGCTTCGATGAAATGTCGGTCGCGACCAAGGTTGCCGAGGTTGTCGACCTCAAAGGCAAGCTGGCCGTCGTTCTCGAAGCCAGCACCTGTTACGCCGAGATGGGCGGCCAAGTCGGCGATACCGGGGAGTTGCGGTCGGGTTCCAATCTCTGGCGCATCGCCAACACGCAAAAGGCCGGCGATGTCTGGCTCCACGTGCTCGAGGGTGACGATGCGCCCGAAGCGGGCAAAGAGGTCGAGCTCAGTGTTGATGCGTCGCGTCGCGCGGCCATTCAGCGGCATCACACCGTCACGCATTTGCTCCACTGGGCTCTGCACGAGGTGGTCAGCCGCGAAGCGGTGCAGAAAGGCAGCTACGTCGGACCGGACAAACTGACCTTCGATTTCAGCAGCGCGGCGCTCACACCCGAGCAGGTCTCGGCCGTCGAGAGACTGGTGAATGAAAAGATTCTCGAAAACGCGCCGGTCAGTTGGAGCGAGGTCGCTTATGCCGGGGTGCGCGGGCGCGGCGATGTGATGCAGTTTTTCGGCGACAAATACGGCGACCGCGTGCGCGTCGTGCAGATCGGCGGGAAGGCCGGCGGACTCGACGGCTACAGCATGGAACTCTGCGGCGGCACGCACGTGCGCGGCACGGGGGAGATCGGGCTCTTCCGCATCACCGGCGAGGGCGCGGTCGCCGCGGGTATCCGCCGCATCGAGGCCGTGGCCGGGGACGAAGCGCGTCGCGCGGCGGAATCGGATCGCGAACGTTTGAAATCCGTCGCGAGCAAACTCGGCTCGCCGCTGGCCGATCTGGAAAAGAAATTGGACGCCTTCCTCGCCCAGCAGAAAGACACGGAGAAAGCCCTGAAGTCCGCCAAGCAGCGCGAAGCGGCCTCGATTGCCGCGGAACTGGCGGCCAAAGCGGAAACCATCAACGGCATCCCCGTGGTGGTCGCCGATCTCGGCGAAGCCGACGGCGACATTTTGCAAGCGGCAACTGATGTGCTGAAAGGAAAGTTCGGCGGCGTCATCATCCTCGGCGGAGTTGCCGGCGGCGCAGTGTCGCTCGTTGCCGCCGTAGGCAAGGATCACACGGCGAAAGTTTCCGCGGGAAAAATCATCCAGACGATTGCACCGGTCGTTGGCGGCAAGGGCGGAGGGAAACCCGACAACGCGCGTGGCGGCGGCAAAGACGCATCCAAACTCGCGGAAGCGCTGAACGCGGCGCGGGAATTTGTCGCGAAGGCTTGACTGTAGCGTCGCCGTCCTCGGCGACGAATCGATCAAACGGCCGGCGGTGGGGACGCCGCCGCTACATTCTCAGCAACGCCCGCTGCGCACTACGACGCTCCAGTGCGCGCGGGCGTAGCGCCATCCGGAATAGATGGAAAGAATCACGCTCGCGGCGATGAGCACGTGGCCGACGGAGACCACCCATGCGGGCCAGCTTGCGATCCCCAGGCTTTCGCCGACCGCGTCGCGCAGGAGGAAGAAACCGATCATGATCATCTGCGAGGCGGTCTTGGTTTTGCCCGCGGGATCGGCGGCGAGGACCGTGCCGTGCGAGAGCGCGAGCTGACGCAATCCGGTGATGAGAAAATCGCGCGAGATCAAAATGATTGCGGCCCAGGCGGGAATGTCGTGCGACCACGCGAGGCAAACGAGCGCGGCGGCGATGAGAACTTTGTCGGCCAATGGATCCATGAGCCGGCCGAAGTCGGTTTCGCATTGCAGGCGCCGGGCGAGGACGCCGTCGAGGTAGTCGGAAAGCACCGCCAACCCGAAAGCGATGGCGGCCACCGTGGCGCCCCACGCCATGCCGCTTTCCCGCGCCGCGACGAAGATGGCAGTGAGCGCGAGGCGCAGGATGGTGAGTTGGTTGGGGAGGGTCACGACGGGAAAGGGAAGATGGCAAACGCGGCATGAGGGTTCCAGAGGATTAAGGTAGAAGCGTCGTCCCCGCCGCTTCTACTCTTTCAGACCGTCGGGAAAAGATTTTTTGAACGTTCGTTTGACTGCCCTGTCTGATATCCTACGAACTTGGAGATCCGGCCCGCAGGGGAGCCTGGAAAAAATTTTAAGATTTTTTCAAAAAGGCGGTTGACTCTGCGCTAACTTCTGGCAATCTCTCCATCCCCTTTGATGGGGACCGAATCAATCGGTTCGCGTTCTTTCCATCGGCAGCAGGGAGCAGCAAGGCCAAAACCTTCCTGCTCGCGGCGCGCCCGGAAAAAACGCACGAAGATTTTTGAAATCCTGACTCTGAAAGACAATCAGAGGGTAACCACAAAAATTGAATTGTGGGTTATCGTCAGCAGTTTTTTTATGCGACATAAATTGGACCGCAAGGTCCGTCGCCCGTCGGTCTTAGCAACCGGCGGGAGATACTATGTCAGAATTTGGTACTCAACCCGCAAGGGTGGTATCAGCTAACTTTCAACGGAGAGTTTGATTCTGGCTCAGAACGAACGCTGGCGGCGTGGATAAGACATGCAAGTCGAACGGGACTTTTTTTTGTAGCAATACAGAAAAAAGTCTAGTGGCGAACGGGTGCGTAACACGTGAGCAACCTGCCGTGAAGTGGGGGATAGCTCGCCGAAAGGCGAATTAATACCGCATGTGGCCAGGAAGGACATCCTTCCGACGCCAAAGCCGGGGCAACCTGGCGCTTCTCGAGGGGCTCGCGGCCTATCAGCTTGTTGGTGAGGGAACGGCTCACCAAGGCTATGACGGGTAGCTGGTCTGAGAGGACGACCAGCCACACTGGAACTGAGACACGGTCCAGACACCTACGGGTGGCAGCAGTCGAGAATTTTTCACAATGGGGGAAACCCTGATGGAGCGACGCCGCGTGGAGGATGAAGGTTTTCGGATTGTAAACTCCTGTCATTAGAGAACAAGGCACACGGTTTAACTGGCCGTGTGTTGATAGTATCTGAAGAGGAAGAGACGGCTAACTCTGTGCCAGCAGCCGCGGTAATACAGAGGTCTCAAGCGTTGTTCGGATTCATTGGGCGTAAAGGGTGCGTAGGTGGCGATGTAAGTCGGATGTGAAATCTCCAAGCTTAACTTGGAAACTGCATTCGATACTGCGTTGCTCGAGGACTGTAGAGGGCATTGGAATTCACGGTGTAGCAGTGAAATGCGTAGATATCGTGAGGAAGACCAGTGGCGAAGGCGAATGCCTGGGCAGTTCCTGACACTGAGGCACGAAGGCCAGGGGAGCAAACGGGATTAGATACCCCGGTAGTCCTGGCAGTAAACGGTGCACGTTTGGTGTGGGAGGATTCGACCCCTTCCGTGCCGGAGCTAACGCGTTAAACGTGCCGCCTGGGGAGTACGGTCGCAAGATTAAAACTCAAAGAAATTGACGGGGACCCGCACAAGCGGTGGAGTATGTGGCTTAATTCGATGCAACGCGAAGAACCTTACCTGGCCTTGACATGCATCTCTAATCCGGTGAAAGCCGGTGAGTGTAGCAATACACAATTTGCACAGGTGCTGCATGGCTGTCGTCAGCTCGTGTCGTGAGATGTTGGGTTAAGTCCCGCAACGAGCGCAACCCTCGCCATTAGTTGCCATCATTAAGTTGGGCACTCTAGTGG
>CAZEYV010000177.1:0-3082 GCA_964516705.1 uncultured Chthoniobacter sp. | reverse complement strand
GTCGAACTCGGCATCACCCAGACCATCGCGCAGAAGTTCCAGGTCGGTTTGGCCGGCGGCTACGAGAACGACACCTACGTGTCCAACGAGAAGAATGTGGATGCCGACCGCGTGGACAACTTCTTCTTCATCCAGCCGGAGATTTCCTACAACTTCCTCCGCTATCTCACCGCAACGATCTTTTACCAGCACCGCTTCAACGACAGCAACGAGCAGTTCTACACCTGGTATGACAACCAGGTGGGTCTCGAACTGAGCGCCGCCTTCTAGCCGAGTCTAATGGCCCGCAGTTTGTCCCGTTTAAGTGCTCGCGCGGGAAGGGCCGGCCTGATCCTGCTCGGCCTGGTTGTCGCGTTGGTCCCCGCGCTGCGCGCGCAGGATGCCGACTACCGTCTCTCGGCCAACGACCTCCTCGACTTCCGCGTCTTCCAGGAACCGGAACTGGACGGCGTCATTCGTGTCTCCGGCGACGGCACGGCCATTTTTCCCCTCATCGGCCCCGTGCCCATGGTGGGCAAGACCGTCACCCAGGCCACCGAGGACATCAAAGCACGCTACCGCGACGGATATTTGGTCTATCCTCAAGTCAGCCTCACCGTCCGCACCTATGCCCAAAAACTCTTCACCGTTCTCGGCCAGGTCCAGAAGCCGGGTTCCTACGACATGAAAGGCAGCGACGAGATCACCCTGCTCCAAGCCATCGGCATGGCCGGCGGCTACACCAAGATCGCCAATCCCGGACGCGTCACCGTCAAGCGTCAGCAGGACGGGGGCGAACGCGTCATCAAGCTCGATGCCAAGCGCATGGCTCGCGGCGACGACAGCGCTTCTTTCTACATCAAGCCCGGGGATGTCATCACCGTGGCCGAGTCCCTCTTTTAGGCCATGATCGAGAACTCCGCACCCGGACCCCACCAATCCGCGCCGCGCCTCCACGCGGCGATGGATCGCATGGAGAACCTCTTCGACTTCCGCCGTCTGTGGAATCTGGTCCTCAGCCGCTGGTGGATCATCGCCCTCATTGTCGGCTTCGCCGCCTTGTCCACCCTCGGTTACCTCCTCACCGCCACGCCCATTTACGAATCCCGTGCCGTCCTCCAAGTCCAGCAGCAGGAGCAGCAGGTCCTCAGCATGGACCAGGTCCGCGAAGACAATCCGTCCACCCTCGACTACGTCAATTCCGTCGTCCAGGCCCTGACCAGCCGCAATCTTCTCCTGCGCGTGATCAACGCGAACAACCTCCGCGCCAACGAAGTCTTCGCCCCGCCGCGCAGCCAACCCTACAGCGACATCGAGTTGGCCGATCTTCTGGAGGAGAAAGTGACGGTCAAACTCCGCCGCCTCACGCGCCTCGTGGAAATCACCGTGCAGGACCCCGATCCGGAGTTGGCCCGCAATCTGGCCGCCTCCTTCGTCAAAGAATTCCTCCGCGAGAACTTTTCGCAACGCATGACCGTCTCCCAGGTGGCCAACGACTTCCTCAAGGAAGAGGCCGGGAAACTCAAAGCCAAACTCGAGGATTCCGAGCGCAAGCTCCAAGCCTACAAGGAAAACAACCAGGCCGTTTCCCTCGACGAGCGTCAGAACATCATCGTCGAGCAGCTCAAAGAAATAAACACCCAGGTCACGGTGGCGCAGAGCGAGCGCATGCGGCTCGAGGCCGACATCGAGCAAGTCCGCGCGATCGGGAACAATCCCGAGGAACTCATGCGCATCGGCAGCGTGGCCGAGCTTCCGCAGGTCAAGGAGGCGCGCGAACTCCTCCTCGAGGCCGAGTCGCAGCTCGCCGAGTTGCAGGACCGCTACCTGCAGAAGCATCCGAAGCACATCGCCGCGCTGCGCAAAGTCGCCTCCTTGCGGCAATCGCTCAACACCAACCTGTCCAAAGCCGGCGACATCCTCGGCCGGCAATACTCCGCCTCGCAGCAGACCGAGGCCAAGCTCGGCGAGGCCCTCAAGGGCCAGGAATCCACCGCCCTCGACCTGAACAACCTCGCCATCCCGTTCAACGTCCTGCAACGCGAAGTCGAGAGCGACCGCGCCATGTATGAGTCGGTGATCAAGCGCATGAAAGAAACCGCCGTGTCCACGGGCATCGAGCAGGCGCCCTTCACCCTGATCGAAGAGCCCATGGTGGCGAGCAAGCCGAGCAAGCCGCGCAAGTTGCGCACCCTGGCCCTGGCCCTCGTCCTTTCCAGCCTGCTCGCCGTCGGGGGATTGGTTCTTTATGACAACATGGACACCTCCCTGCGCTCCATCGACGACGCCGAGGCCGCCCTTGAGTTGTCCTCCCTCGCCGGCATCCCGGACCACCGTTCGGCCGGCTTCGCGCGCTTCAAAGAGGTTGTTTCCCGGGAGACGGACGTCTTGCCCGAGCGCCTGGAGAAAGCGAAGAAGCTCGCGGCCAGGACGCGGGGAGGGGAGGGCGTCGGGGCGGCCGACTTGCAGGACCTGGTCAAACCCGCACCCGAGGCCCGCAGCGCGCGCGAGCAATATCCCATTGCCACGATCGACAATCCCGCTTCCGCCCTGGCCGAAGCCTACCGCACCCTGCGGGCCAACCTCGCCATGCTCGGCCCCGAGGAGAACCGCCGCATTCTGCTTTTTGTCAGCGCCATCCCCGAGGAGGGCAAGACCTACACCTCGCTCAACACCGCGGCCGTCCTGGCCCAGCAAGGGCACAAGACCCTGCTCGTGGATGTCGATCTGCGCCGTCCCAGCATGCACAAGGCGCTCCTCGGGCCGGGGGACCCTCCGCCCGGGCTGACCGATATCTTCACCGGCAACGCCAAACTCGAGGAAGTCATCCGCCCGACCCCCGTGGACAATCTCTTTTTCCTCTCCGCCGGCACCCGCGCGCCCAATCCCGCCGAGTTGATCGCCTCGGCCGATGTGCGTTCGCTGGTCCAGCAACTCGGCGAAAAATTCGATCGCGTCATTTTCGACAGCGCCCCGGTCAATGCGGTGAGCGACACCCTCAGCGTCGCCCCCCACGTGCACAAGACCATCCTGGTCGTCCGGGCCGGCAAAACCCCGCGCAAAGCGACCAACCGCGCCCTCATGCTCCTGCGCAAATCCGGCG
>CAZEYV010000176.1:0-37112 GCA_964516705.1 uncultured Chthoniobacter sp. | reverse complement strand
CCCGGTGATCGACTTCAAGGTGGCGCTGGTCGACGGCAAGTTCCACGACGTGGACTCCTCGGTCCTCGCATTCGAGATCGCGGCCCGCGCCGGCATGCGCGACGGGCTGAAGAAGGCCGGCGCCAAGCTGCTGGAGCCGATCATGAAGGTCGAGGTCGTGACGCCGGAGGAATACACCGGCGGCATCATCGGCGACCTGACCTCGCGGCGCGGACAGATGCAGGGCCAGGACAGCCGCGGCAACGCCAACGTCATCACCGCCTTCGTGCCGCTGGCCAACATGTTCGGCTACATCAACACGCTGCGCTCGATGTCTTCGGGCCGGGCGCAGTTCACGATGCTGTTCGACCACTACGAGGCGGTGCCGAGCAACATCTCCGAGGAAATCCAGGCGAAATACGCCTGATCGCAATGAGCGCGCTTCGGCGCAGCCGGACCGAATGACAGGAGGCCGAGATGGCAAAGGCGAAGTTCGAGCGGAACAAGCCGCACGTGAACGTGGGCACGATCGGCCACGTCGACCATGGCAAGACCACGCTGACGGCGGCGATCACCAAGTATTTCGGCGAATTCCGCGCCTATGACCAGATCGACGCCGCTCCCGAGGAGCGGGCGCGCGGGATCACGATCAACACCGCCCATGTCGAATACCAGACCGACGCGCGCCATTACGCGCATGTCGACTGCCCCGGCCATGCCGACTACGTGAAGAACATGATCACCGGCGCGGCCCAGATGGACGGCGCCATCCTCGTGGTCAGTGCGGCGGACGGCCCGATGCCGCAGACCCGCGAGCACATCCTGCTCGCCCGCCAGGTCGGCGTGCCTTCCATCGTCGTCTTCATGAACAAGTGCGACATGGTCGACGATCCAGAGCTTCTCGACCTCGTCGAGATGGAAATCCGCGACCTGCTGAGCAAATACGAGTTCCCCGGCGACGAGATTCCGATCGTCCGCGGTTCCGCGCTCAAAGCCCTCAACGGCGATGCCGAAGGCGAGAAAGCGATCAACGCGCTCATCGAGGCCGTCGACAGCTACATTCCCGAGCCGCAGCGTCCGCTCGACCTGCCCTTCCTCATGCCGATCGAAGACGTGTTCAACATCGAAGGTCGCGGCACCGTCTGCACCGGCCGTGTCGAGCGCGGTCGCATCAAGAAGATGGAGGAAGTCGAAATCGTCGGCATCAAGCCCACGGCCAAGACGACCGTCACGGACATCGAAATGTTCCGCAAGCTGCTGGACGACGCGATGGCCGGCGACAACATCGGCGCACTGCTCCGCGGCATCAAAAAGGAAGACGTCGAGCGTGGCCAGGTCTTGGCCAAGCCCGGTTCGATCTCCCCGCACAAGAAGTTCAAGGCCGAGGTCTACATCCTGAGCAAGGACGAAGGCGGGCGCCACACGCCCTTCTTCTCGAACTACCGGCCGCAATTCTACTTCCGCACGACCGACGTGACCGGAACGGTGAAACTGCCGGACGGCGTCGAAATGGTCATGCCGGGGGACAACATCTCGATGGAAGTCGAGCTGATCACCCCGATCGCCATGGAGAAAACCATCCGTTTCGCCATCCGCGAAGGCGGCCGCACCGTCGGCGCCGGTCGCGTTTCGGAAATTCTGGATTAATTTGGAGGATACGCACAGGCCAGTAGCTCAATTGGTAGAGTAGCGGTCTCCAAAACCGTCGGTTGGGGGTTCGAGTCCCTCCTGGCCTGCTCTCCACTTGTCTCTGGCTGCCGCGTCCCCGACGCATGTTCCGCAAACTCAAAACTTTCATCGCCGAGGTTCGCACCGAACTGTCGAAGGCCACCTGGCCGTGGGATCCGAAGGAAAAAGGATTCCGCCGCTACAAGGAGCTGGCCGATTCGACCGTCGTGGTCATCGTGGCGATGCTCATTTTGGGCGGCTACATCGCGTTCTTCGACCTCATGCTGGTCAATGCCGTCGGTTGGCTGACCCGCCCGTAAGGAAAAATATTTCATGTCCACCACCGCCCTTCGCATCCCGGCCCCGCGCGACCAATGGTTTGTCGTGCAGGTCCTCTCCGGCCAGGAGAAGAAAGTCTATGACAGCATCGTCAAACGGCTGAAAACCGAGGAGATGGGCGATCTCGTCTTCAACGTGCTCATCCCGACCGAGCGCGTGCAGGAGATCAAACAGGGCAAGAAGAGCGAGACGACGCGGAAGTTTTTCCCGGGATACATCATCGTCAACATGCACCTCCTGACCGACGAGGGCGGGTTGATGGACCGCACGTGGTATTTCATCAAGGACACGCCCGGCGTGATCGGTTTCGCCGGAACCAAGGATCGTCCGACCCCGATGCGCCCGCGCGAGGTCGAGAGCATGCTCGCCCAGATCCAGGAGCGCGTCGACACGGTCAAACCGAAGGTGTCTTTCCAGGTCGGCGAAAAAGTCAAAGTGGCCGACGGGCCGTTCCAAAACCAGACGGGCGTGGTCGAGGAAGTCGATCCGGACAAAGGCAAACTGCGCGTGTCGGTCACCATTTTCGGACGGGAAACGCCGGTCGAGCTGGAATACTGGCAGGTCGACCGCGAAGAGTAGGGAGAAATTTTTATGGCAAAGGAAATCATCGGAACCATCAAGCTGCAGATCCCCGCGGGTCAGGCCAACCCGGCACCCCCGGTCGGCCCGGCGCTCGGACAAAAAGGCGTCAACATCATGGCCTTCTGCAAGGAGTTCAACGCCGCCACGCAGAAGCAGGCCGGCGACATCCTCCCGGTGGTCATCACGGTTTACAAAGACAAGTCCTTCACCTTCATCACCAAGTCGCCCCCGGCGTCCGTGCTGATCAAAAAGGTGGCCGGCATCGCCGCCGGATCGAAGGAACCGAACAAAACCAAGGTCGGCAAGCTAACCAAGAAACAGCTCCTCGAGATCGTCAAGATCAAGATGAACGACCTCAATGCCCGCGATGACGAGGCCGCGATGAAAATCATCGCCGGCACCGCACGCCAGATGGGCGTGGAGATCGAGGCGTAAATCATTTCAACCCGTCCCGCGCGCGAGCGGGGGACACAACCGCAGGAGTCTGCCAAGGCGGACGTTCGCACTGCAAAAAACCATGGCAAAAAACCGAAGCAAACGATACGAGGCGGCCAAAAAGGTCGTCGATTCCTCGCGGAAATATCCGCTGGCCGAAGCGGTCAAAGTCCTCAAGGGCATGCCCCCGGCCAAATATGACATGACCGTCACCCTTTCCATGCACCTGGGGGTGGATCCGAAGCAGTCCGACCAGATGGTCCGCGGCACCACACCCCTCCCGCACGGCAGCGGCAAAAGCGTCCGCGTTCTCGTCTTCGCCACCGGCGCGGCAGCCGAAGCGGCCAAAGCCGCGGGAGCCGAGTTTGTCGGTTACGAGGACATGATCAAAAAGTGCACCGAAGGCTTCTCCGATTTCGACGTGGCCATTTCCACGCCGGCGGCCATGGCCGAAGTGCGCAAGCTGGGCAAAGTCCTCGGACCGCGCGGCCTCATGCCGAACCCCAAGACCGGCACGGTGACCGACGACACGGCCAAAGCGGTCGGCGAAGTGAAGGCCGGACGGGTGGAATTCAAACTCGACAAGAACGGCAACATCGCCGTCCCAGTCGGCAAATTTTCCTTCAGCGAAGACGCCCTCGTGGCCAACGCCGGTGTCGTGCTCGACGCGGTGGCCAAATCGCGTCCGCCCACGGCCAAAGGCGTTTTCATCGAAAGCGTGACCCTCGCGGCCACCGTCACTCCCGGCATCCCGCTGGACCTCTCCAACCTCAGCAAGAACTGACCATGCGCCCCGAAAAAGCCAATATCGTCAAGGATCTCAAGGACCAGCTGAACGCTTCGCCGTTCCTGCTCGTCGCCGATTACACCGGGCTCAAAGTCGACCAGTTCGCCGAGCTGCGCACCCGCCTCGACGCGGTCGGCGCCGAATGCCACGTGGTGAAGAACACCATGCTGCGCATCGCCGCGAGCGAACTCGGGCTGCCCGACATGTCGGATTCGCTGGCCGGCCAGACCGCCATCGTGACCGGCGAACAGGACATCTGTGCCACGGCCAAGGTGATCAAGACTTTCGCCGCCGAGTTCAAGAAGCCGGCCGTCAAGGTCGGCATCCTCGACAACGCGCTGCTCACCGCCGCGCAGGTCCAGGCCATGGCCGACCTGCCGCCGCTCCCGGTCCTGCAGGCCCAGTTGCTCGGCCTGCTCAATTCGCCGGCCGGCAAGTTGGTGCGCACCCTCAACGAGCCCGGCGCGAGCCTCGCCCGCGCGCTCAAAGCCAAGGTCGACGCCGGGGGAGGGGCGGCCTGAACCATTTTCCGTGCGGCCGATTTGTGACCGTGCGGGGAAAACCAAACAGAAACGGTTCCTTGTCGGTCGGACAGCTGTCCGCCTCAAATCCGCCGGAGCTCCGGCGGGCGACAATACCACAACCAAGGAAGCAGGCCGCACGGGCACACCCGGGCGGCCGCTAAGAAAGAATGGCAAACATCGAAACCATCGTGGACCAGCTGAGCGGCTTGACCGTTCTCGAAGTGTCCGAACTCGTCAAAGCCCTCGAGGAAAAATGGGGAGTCAGTGCCGCCGCCCCGGTGGCCGCTGCCGCCGCGCCCGCCGCTGGCGGAGCCGCTGCCGCCCCCGCGGAGGAGAAGACCTCCTTCGACGTCATCCTCGCCGAGGCCGGCGGCAACAAAATTGCCGTGATCAAAGAGGTCCGCGCCGCTGTGCCCGGACTCGGCTTGGCCGACGCCAAGGCCCTTGTCGAGGGCGCTCCCAAGCCCCTCAAAGAGGGCGTGACCAAGGAAGAAGCCGAAGAGATCAAGAAAAAGGTCGAAGCGGCCGGCGCCAAAGTCGAAATCAAATAATCTGCTTCCCGGGCGGGGAAAGGGGCGAATTTTTCCCCTTGACCCCCGCCCGGGAGCCGTTCATAGTGCAAGGTCTTTCCCGGGAATCCCGTCGAACCATTGTCCAAAGCTTGACACCCTGCTCTGAGTCAGCGTGGCGCCATCGCGCCCGCGTGGCCATTGCAGGGATGTTTTGTCTCGCAGACACATTCGCCGTGCCGGGGGGAATAGGCCAGCGCTCCGCGCAATCACAATACCACCGCACCAATGTCTGATCGTCTCTACTTCGGCAAACTCAAGGAAACCACGGAGGCGCCCAACCTCATCGAGCTGCAGATCGATTCCTACAAGGAATTCCTGCAGGAGGGCACCGCACCGTCCAAGCGCAAGAACACCGGCCTCGAAGCCGTCTTCCGCGAAGTCTTCCCCATCCCGAGCTATGACGAAAAAATGGTGCTTGAGTATGTCGGCTATGACATCGGCACGCCCAAACTCAGCTCGCTCGAAGCGCAGCGCGAAGGCGAGACGTTCAGCGCGCCGCTCCATGTGACTTTCCGTTTCAAGGACGAGAAGGGCACGAAAGAAGAAAAAGTTTACATGGGCGAACTCCCGCTCATGACCCCGCAAGGCACGTTCGTCATCAACGGGGCGGAGCGTGTCATTGTCAGCCAGCTCCACCGCTCGCCCGGTATCTGCTTCGAGTCGACCGTCCACGCCAACGGCAAAATCCTTTACAGCTTCCGCATCATCCCGGACCGCGGCTCGTGGGTTGAAGTGCAGTTCGACACCAACGACCTGCTCTACGTTTACATGGACCGCCGCAAGCGCCGCCGCAAGTTTCTTGCCACGACCTTCCTGCGCGCCATGGGTTATCCGTCCGACAAGGACATCGTTAATCTTTTCTACACCACCCAGGACCTCAAGCTGAGCGGCCGCCTCGACGAGGACGAACTGGCCAGCAAGGTGCTGGTCGAAGACATCAAGGACGGCGAAATCGTCCTGGCCAACGCTTTCGAACCGCTGAACAAGGCGACCATCGCGCGCCTGCTCGCCGCCGGCATCGCCAAGGCGACCGTGGTCGATGTCTCGGCCGACGACACCATCATCAAGTCCCTGCGCAAGGATCCCGCGCACAACGAGGAAGAAGCGCTCAAAGACATCTACCGCAAGTTGCGCCCCGGCGATCCGCCGACCGTGGCCAACGCCAAGAGCATGCTCAAGCGCATGTTCTTCGATCCGAAAAAATACGACCTCGGTCGCGTCGGACGCCACAAGATCAACCTCAAGCTCAATCTCAATGTCCCGGACGAAAACCGCGTGATGACCCGCGAGGATTTCATCGCGTCGGTCAAGCATCTGCTCGAGCTGAAGCGTGAGGAAGGCCTCGTCGACGACATCGACCACCTCGGCAGCCGCCGCGTTCGCACGGTGGGCGAACTCCTCGCCAACCAGTGCCGCACCGGTCTGGCCCGCACCGAGCGCGTGGTCAAGGAGCGCATGACCTTGTTTGACTCCGCACTCGAACACATCACGCCTTCCAAGCTGATCAACCCGAAAGCCCTCAGCGGCGTGGTCCGCGACTTCTTCGGACGCTCGCAGCTCAGCCAGTTCATGGATCAGACGAATCCGTTGTCCGAGCTGACCCACAAACGCCGCCTCTCGGCCCTCGGGCCCGGCGGTCTCAGCCGCGACCGCGCCGGCTTCGAAGTCCGCGACGTGCACCCCTCGCACTACGGCCGCATCTGCCCGATCGAGACGCCCGAAGGCCCGAACATCGGTCTGATCAGCTCCCTCAGCACCTTCGCGCGCATCAACGACTTCGGCTTCATCGAAACGCCTTATCGCAAGGTGACCAACGGACGCGTCACCGACACGATCGACTACATGCCGGCCGACAAAGAGGAGAATTTCCTCGTTGCCCAGGCCAACTCCGTGGTTGACGGAAACGGCAAACTCGTCGGCGACAAGGTCTCCGTCCGCTACCGTGGCGACTTCCT
The DNA here is from genome assembly GCA_964516705.1 of uncultured Chthoniobacter sp. Classification (GTDB taxonomy): domain Bacteria; phylum Verrucomicrobiota; class Verrucomicrobiia; order Chthoniobacterales; family JACTMZ01; genus JACTMZ01. The sequence continues at coordinate 30,271 of CAZEYV010000176.1, read as the reverse complement.
CGAAGTGGAGCCGGCCAAGGTCCATTACATGGACGTCTCGCCCAAGCAGCTGGTTTCCGTGGCCGCCGGATTGATTCCGTTCCTCGAGCACGATGACGCCAACCGCGCGCTCATGGGCTCGAACATGCAGCGCCAAGGTGTGCCGCTCCTCCGCTCCGATTCGCCGCTCGTCGGCACCGGCCTCGAAGGCCGCGTGGCCCGCGATTCCAAAGCGGTCGTGGTCGCCGAGGAGTCCGGCAAAGTGGCATCGGTCACCGCCGACCAGATCATCGTGACCAAGGACGGCCACCTGCCCGAGGGCAAACGCAAGATCAAGACCGACCCGGAGAAGCACGTTTACGTCTACGAATTGCGCAAATTCATGCGCTCGAACAGCAGCACGTGCATCAACCAGCATCCGATTGTCAAAAAAGGCCAGCACGTCAAGCGGGGCGAAGTCATCGCCGACGGTCCCTGCACCGAGAAAGGCGAACTCGCCCTCGGGCGCAACGTGCTCGTCGCGTTCATGCCGTGGAGCGGCTACAACTTCGAGGACGCCATCCTGATCAGCGAGCGCGTGGTCAAAGAGGACATCTACACCTCGATCCACATCGACGAATTCGAAATCGGCGCCCGCGACACCAAGCTCGGGCCCGAGGAAATCACCCGCGACATCCCGAATGTCGGCGAGGAAGCCCTGCGCAACCTCGGGGCCGACGGCGTGGTCCGCATCGGGGCCGAAGTCAAACCCGGCGACATCCTCGTCGGCAAAATCACCCCGAAGAGCGAAACCGAACTCGCCCCCGAAGAGCGCCTCCTGCGCGCCATCTTCGGCGAGAAGGCGGCCGACGTGAAAGACACGTCGCTGACCGTGCCCTCCGGCACTTACGGCATCGTCATGGACGTCAAGGTTTCCTCGAAGAAGGAACTGGCCAAGTCGAAGCTCTCGCCGGCCGAGGCGAAGAAGCACGCCAAGCAACTGGAGGACGACTACAAGAAGCGCAGCGACGAGCTCCACGAGCAGCTGACCGAGGCGCTGTCCAACGTCCTGCTCGGCGAAAAGATCCCGCTCGACGTGGTCAACGGCGAAAGCGGCGAGATCATCATCCCGGCCAACCGCAAGATCACCAAGACGCTCCTGCGCAAGCTGGCCGGCGTCTACAACCAGGTCGAGATCGACCCGAGCCCGATCCGCAACAAGATCCTCGAGATCATCGGCCAATACCGCCACCGCTTCGACGACCTCCAGCACGAGCGCGAGGAAAACATGATGCGCGTGGAAAGCGGCGACGAAGTCGATCCCGGCATCGTCAAGCAGGTCAAAGTTTACATCGCCAGCAAGCGCAAGCTCAGCGTGGGCGACAAGATGGCCGGACGCCACGGCAACAAGGGCGTGGTCGCGAAGATCGTGCCCGAGGAAGAAATGCCTTTCCTCGCCGACGGCACCCCGGTCGACATCGTGCTCAACCCGCTCGGCGTGCCGAGCCGCATGAACGTCGGCCAGGTCCTCGAAACCCACCTCGGCATCGCCGCCAAGGCCCTCGGTTTCAAGGTCGCCACGCCGGTCTTCGACGGTATCAGCGAGGACAAAATCTTCGATTACATGAAGCAGGCCAGCAAGGTGGACGGTTTCACCTGGGTGCAGCCGAACGGCAAAGCGGTGGTCCACGATGGACGCACCGGCGACCGTTTCGAGCAGGAGGTCGTTGTCGGCTACATCTACATGATGAAGCTCGGACACCTCGTGGCCGACAAGATCCACGCCCGCGCGGTCGGACCCTACTCGCTCGTCACCCAGCAGCCGCTGGGCGGCAAGGCGCAATACGGCGGCCAGCGCTTCGGCGAAATGGAGGTCTGGGCGCTCGAAGCCTACGGCGCGGCTTACACGCTGCAGGAGCTGCTCACGGTCAAATCCGACGACGTGCAGGGCCGCACGCGCATCTACGAGTCGATCGTCAAAGGCGACAACTCGCTCGAGGCCGGCACCCCGGAATCGTTCAACGTTCTCATCAAGGAAATGAAGAGCCTCGGCCTCGACGTGAAGGCCGGCAAACCGAGCCGCATGCCCGCGGATCTCGTGGCCTGACCATCAACGGGACCAAAAAGAAATCATGAGCGACCAAATGCTACGCGACCTGTCGGGCGAGACCGCCCCGACTTTCGACCAAGTCTCCGTCACGGTGGCCTCCCCGGAGTCCATCCGTTCCTGGAGCCACGGCGAGGTGAAAAATCCCGAGACGATCAACTACCGCACGTTCAAACCGGAAAAGGGCGGCCTCTTCTGCGAGCGTATCTTCGGTCCGACCCGTGACTGGGAGTGCACCTGCGGAAAATACAAACGCATCAAGCACAAGGGCGTGGTCTGCGACCGCTGCGGCGTCGAAGTGACCCTCGCGCGGGTCCGCCGCGAGCGCATGGCCCACATCGAGCTGGCCGTGCCCGTCTCGCACATCTGGTTCTACAAGTGCACGCCGTCGCGCCTCGGCCTCATGCTCGACCTCACGGCCAAGCAGCTCGAGCGCGTCATTTATTACGAGGATTACCTCGTCATCGATCCGGGCAACACCAGCCTCGAGGCCGGGCAGTTGCTCAACGAAACCGAATTCCGCGAAGCGGAGGATCAATACGGCGAGGATTTCACCGCCGGCATGGGTGCCGAAGCGCTGCAAAAACTCCTCGAGCGCATCGACCTCGGTGCATTGGTCAAAGATTTGCAGGAGCAGATGGAAAAAACCAAGAGCAAGACGACCAAGACCAAGCTGGCCAAACGTCTCAAGCTCGCCCAAGGCTTCCTCCAGTCGCGCACGCGGCCGGATTGGATGATCCTCAACGCCCTGCCGGTCATCCCGCCCGACTTGCGCCCGCTCGTCCCGCTCGAAGGCGGACGCTTCGCCACGTCAGACCTCAACGACCTTTACCGCCGTGTCATCAACCGCAACAACCGGTTGAAGAATCTCCTCCAGCTGAAAACGCCGGAAGTCATCATCCGCAACGAAAAGCGCATGTTGCAGGAAGCGGTCGACGCCCTCTTCGACAACGGCCGCCACGGCCGTGCCGTCACCGGGGCGAGCAACCGCCCGCTCAAGTCGCTTAGCGACATGCTCAAGGGCAAGCAGGGCCGATTCCGCCAGAACCTCCTCGGCAAGCGCGTCGATTACTCGGGCCGCTCGGTCATCGTCATCGGACCCGAACTCAAGCTCAACCAGTGCGGTCTGCCCAAGAAGATGGCGCTCGTTCTTTTCGAGCCCTTCATCATCCGCCGCCTCAAGGAACTCGGCTATGTCCACACCGTGCGCAGCGCCAAGAAAATCATCGAGCGCCAGGAGCCCATCGTTTGGGACATCCTTGAGGAGGTGACCAAAGGCCATCCGGTGCTGCTCAACCGCGCGCCCACGCTGCACCGTCTCTCGATCCAGGCTTTCGAGCCGCAGCTCATCGAGGGCGAAGCGATCCGCATCCATCCGCTGGTCTGCACCGCCTACAACGCGGATTTCGACGGCGACCAGATGGCCGTGCACGTTCCGCTTTCGGCCGAGGCACAACTCGAGGCCCGCATGCTCATGCTGGCCACGAACAACATCTTCTCGCCGTCCAGCGGCAAGCCGATCACCACGCCGTCGCAGGACATCACCCTCGGGTGCTACTATCTGACGCAAAACCCGCGCATCACGGACAAAAACCGCGACGTGCGCCTGCCGCTTTTTGCCGACGCCTCGGAAGTCGAGTTGGCCATCAGTGAAGGGGCGATCCAGACCCACACCCGCATCCTCTTCAAGAATCCCGATCTCGGGAAACAGACCGTCTACGGCGACCCCTCGAAGAAAGTGGTCGAAACCACTGCGGGCCGTGTCCGCTTCAACGAAATCTGGCCCGAAGGCCTCGGCTTCATCAACAAGCCGGTCGGCAAGAAGCAGCTCAGCGAAATCATCTGGAACACCTACCAGGTGGGCGGACAGACGGTCACCGTGCAGACGCTCGACCGTCTGAAAGACCTCGGCTTCAGGGAGGCGACGCGCGCCGGCATTTCCATCGGCATTGTCGACATGATCATCCCGAAGGAGAAGCAGCTCGAAATCGACCGCGCCCACAAGCAGATCGACGAAGTCGAGAAGCAGTATCGCAAGGGCATCATCACCGATGGCGAGCGCTACAACAAAATCATCGATATCTGGACCCACGCGGGCGAAGAGATTTCCAACGTCATGTTCCGCACCCTCGACCACAACGAGGGCCGCAAGGAAATGAACCCGGTCTTCCTCATGGTCGACTCCGGCGCCCGCGGCAACCGCCAGCAGGTCAAGCAGCTGGCCGGCATGCGCGGTCTCATGGCCAAGCCGTCCGGTGAAATCATCGAGCGCCCGATCACCTCGAACTTCCGCGAAGGCCTCACCGTGCTCGAATACTTCATCTCGACCCACGGCGCCCGCAAGGGACTGGCCGACACCGCGCTGAAGACGGCCGACTCCGGCTACCTGACCCGCAAACTGGTCGATGCCGCGCAGGACGTCATCATCACCGAAGAGGATTGCGGCACGGTCAAAGGCATCGTTGTCCAGCCGATTTACGAAGGTGACGAAGAAGTTGTCGACCTGAAGACCCGCATCATCGGCCGCACCAGCTGCGAGACGATCAAGGATCCGGTCACCGGAAAAACCGTCATCAAGTCGGGCCACATCGTGGACGAGGAGACCGCCGCCGCGCTCGAGCACATGGGCGTGGAGCAGCTCCGCATCCGCTCGGTCCTGACCTGCGAATCCAAGCGCGGCTGCTGCGCCAAGTGCTACGGCCGCAACCTGGCCAACGGCAAACTCATCCAAGTCGGCGAAGCGGTCGGCATCATCGCCGCGCAGTCCATTGGCGAGCCCGGAACGCAGCTGACCATGCGTACGTTCCATATCGGTGGAACGGCCAGCCAGACCTTCAAGCAGCCGATCATCAAGGCCAAGCACGACGGCAGCGTCCGTTACGTCGAACTCCGCACGGTCACCTCGACCGACGGCAACCACATCGTGCTGAACAAAAACGGCTTCATCGGCATTTACAACGACAAGGACGGCCGCGAGCTCGAGCGGCACAGCATCGTCATCGGGTCGGTCGTCTCCGTGGCCGACGGCGGCAAGGTCAAGAAGGGCGAGGTCTTCGTCCAGTGGGATCCCTACAACCTGCCGATCCTGACTGAAAAGCCGGGCACGGTGGAATTCCGCGACATGATCCCCGGCCTCAGCGTGAAGCGCGAGGTCGACGAGGCCACCGGCATCACCGGACTCGTCGTCATCGAGCACAAAGAAGACCTGCACCCGCAAATCGTGGTGGTCGACGACGAGAAAAAAGTCGTGGCCAGCTATTCGATCCCGGCCGGCGCCCACGTCGTGGTGGCGGACAACCGCAAGGTCGAGGCCGGACAGCTTCTGGCCAAGACACCGCGCAAAATCGCCAAGACCAAGGACATCACGGGCGGTCTGCCCCGCGTGGCTGAATTGTTCGAGGCGCGCAAGCCCAAGGATTCGGCCGAGATCGCCAAGATCGACGGCATTGTCAAAATCGAGGGCACGGCCCGCGGCAAGCGGCGCTTGCTCGTCCTCGATCTTGAGACCAAGGAAGAGGAAGAACACCTCATCCCGATGAACAAGCACATCATCGTGGCCGACGGCGACCGGGTGAAGAAGGGCAACCAGTTGACCGAAGGTCCCGTGCTCCCGCACGAGATCCTCGCGGTCTGCGGTCCCGCCGCGCTGCAGGAGCACTTGCTCAACGAGGTGCAGGAGGTCTACCGCCTGCAGGGCGTGGAGATCAACGACAAGCACATCGAGATCATCATCCGTCAGATGCTTCGCAAGGTGAAGATCACCGACCCGGGCGACACCACGCTGCTCTGGGACGACAAAGTCGAGCGCACCGAGTTCGACAACGAGAACGAGCGCATCACCAAGCTCGGCGGCAACCCCGCCGAGGGCGAACCCGTGCTGCTCGGCATCACCCGCGCCTCGCTGAGCACGGAGAGTTTCATCTCCGCGGCGTCCTTCCAAGATACCACGCGCGTCCTCACCGACGCCGCCACGCTGGGCAAAACCGACCAGCTGCGCGGCTTCAAGGAGAACGTCATCATGGGCCACCTTATTCCGGCCGGCACCGGATTCCAGGGCGCCCGCGATATCGAAATCGACGCGGTCGACCTCGGCGAGGAACTCGCCGCCGCGGCCGAGAGCGAAAAAGAAGCCGGCTAAACCGTCAGCAGAAACAAGACCATGGCATCCATCGAACTGATCAACGAACTCCTCGAATCCGGCGTCCACTACGGACACCAGACCAAGCGCTGGAACCCCAAGATGAAGGAGTTCATCCTCGAAGAAAAAAACGACATCTACATCATCGACGTCAGCCGCACGGTCGAGCAACTGGAGACCGCGACGAAATTCCTCTCCGGTCTCGTCTCCGGCGGCGGCAAGGTCCTCTTTGTCGGCTGCAAAAAGCAGGCCCAGGAAGCGATCAAGGAAGCGGCCGAGTCGTGCGGACAGTTTTACGTCCACAACCGTTGGCTGGGCGGAACCCTCACGAACCTCGCGACGATCCGCAAAAGCGTGGCCCGTCTCAACGAGATCGAGAAAAAGCTGAAGAGCCCCGGGGTGGTCAAAATCGGCAAGAAGGAGCAAGCCTCCCTGCGCCGCGAACTCGCCCGCTTGATGAAGAACCTCGCCGGACTCCGCGAGATGGACAAATTGCCCGCCGCGGTCGTCGTGATCGACACCACCCGCGAGGACATCGCCGTCCGCGAAGCCAACCGCCTCGGCATCCCCGTCGTCGCCATCGTCGACACCAACTGCGACCCGGAATTGATCAACTACCCGATCGCCGGCAACGACGACGCCATCCGCTCCATCCGCGTGGTCCTGGCCAAACTGGTCGAAGCCATCAAGGGTGCGTCCGGCATCCGTCAAAAGAAAGCCGACTCCGCCCTCGCCGCCGTGGCAGAGTAGGGAAAGCGTTGCTCCGCGACGCTCCGGCTGAAAACTGAAAACTGAACACCGTAAACTTCAAGTATGGCTGACATCTCACCCCAACTCGTCCGTGAACTCCGCGAAAAAACCAACGCGGGAATGATGGACTGCAAGCGCGCCCTGACCGAGGCCGCCGGCGACCTGGCCAAGGCCGAGGATATCCTCCGCGCCAAAGGCATCGCTTCGGCCGGCAAGAAAGCCTCCCGCAGCGCCAAGGAGGGCATCGTCGCCTCCTACATCCACCTGCAGGGCAAGGTCGGCGTGCTCGTCGAGGTCAATTGCGAGACCGATTTCGTGGCCAAGAACGAAAACTTTCGCGAGTTCGTCAAAGATATCACCCTGCACATTGCCGCGGCCAACCCGACCTGTGTCTCCCGCGAGCAGGTCGATCCCGCCGAAATCGAGCGCGAGAAAGCGATCTACCGCCAGCAAGTCGAAGGCAAGCCGGCCAACATCGTGGACAAAATCGTCGAGGGCAAGGTCGACAAATTTTACGGGACGATCTGCCTGATGGAGCAGCCTTTCATCAAGAACCCGGACGTCTCGATCGCCGACTTGGTCAAATCGAAGATTTCCGAGCTGGGCGAGAATATCGTGATCCGCCGCTTCACCCGCTACATGGTGGGCGAAGGCGTGGCTGACGAGCCGGCCGCGGAGTAGTTTTTGTGCGCTTGTAGCGGTGGTCTATGACCGCCGGTGCCTTGATCGAAACGACCGTCGGCGGGGACGCCGATGCTACAAGATGGAGCGGCGCCGTCCCCGGCGCCGATTCGGCTTCCCCAACGGAAGCGTCCCGTTGGTTTGTGACGTTCCCATAAAAACCGCAGAGACCGCAGAGGACACGGAGAGCGCGGGAAGCCTTTGGGGCGGTTCAACACATTCTGTAGCTGTGGCTACACCAGGAGCTACGACATTTCCGGAATCGCTCCAGGCAATCCATGGCGCTGTGTGTTTTGCAGCCACGTGCCAAGCGGCGGCTGGGGACGGCCGCCCTCCAAAAGACGGATTATCTGGAAGGCGAGCGTCCTCGCGAGCCGCGAGCCTGACGTCTGCCTCCGTGCTCTCTGCGGTTTCCCTCGATTCCTTCTCGCAGGAGAGCACAGGCGAGGCCCCGGCGGGAGCACTGCTATTCGGGGGGCAAAGAAAAACGGCGCCGGATTTCTCCGGCGCCGTTTGTGAAGTTCAGCTGTTCAGCAATTAGAACGCGAAACGCAGACCCGTGCGGGCGATGGCGCCGCCACTGTTGCTGATGTCAGGCGAGTAGAACCAACGGCCGTCGACGAAGAGGCCGATGTTCTCAGTGAAACGGTATTCCAAGCCACCGCCGACGTCGCCGCCGCCGATGCCGGTTTTGTTTTCACTGTAGATCTTGCCGATGCCGACCATGGCATAAGGCGAGAGACCCCAGCAGAACGGATAGCGGAGGAAGAGGTGACCGAAGGTGCCCCATTCCGTGCCGATTCCGTCGTTGCCGGCCACGAACTGCTCGACGCCGAGACCGAAGTAACGGGCGAAGAAGTAATTCAGGCCCAGGCCGCCACCCCAGACGGGGTCGCCAGAGCGGTAGAAGCCGCCCATGCCGAAGGCATCGATTTGGAATTCGTTGTCGCGGTAGAGGCAGGGCTCTTCCACGGGAACGAAGGTTTTCTTGTAGCTTGCGGTTTCGGTGCCAGCGAACGACGACGAGGTCGCGGCGATGACAGCCACCAAGCCAGTGATGATATATTTTTTCATGATTAGGTTTGTTGGTTTGTTTGCGACGGATTACTCCGCTGGGGCCAAGAGTAGCGGACGGCAAGGGAGGCGCAAGCAATTTTTTAGGAAAAATGCCCCCTTTTTTTTCGCGCTCGGGAATTCGTAATTAACTGAGGATCAAGCACGAGCGACCGCCGGCGCCTCACCTCGGCGGGTGCGTCCGGAGATCCGAAGGTCGCGGCCGATCCTTTGGTAGGCTGTGCCGGTCAATCGGACGGCTTGCCCCGGCCGGCCGGCTCCCCGGCCGCCTACGGCCGGCACTTTGCCCCCGGCCAGCAGGGGGGCGATATAAAAAAACACTTCGTCGGCCAGTCCCCCGTCGAAGAGCCGGCCCAGGGTGTGACCTCCGCCTTCGACCAGCACGGACTGGATGCCGCGGCGGGCCAAGGCACGGAGCGCGGTCCGTAAATTGGGGGTCCGGAGGACAATCGTCCGGTCTTTCCAGCTGTCCTGCAGAACGCGTGCCTGCCGCGGGATTCCTCCTCGTGGGGCCCAGACCACGCGCCATGGCTGCGGTCCTTTGATCCCGCGCAGGGTGAGTGCGGGGTCGTCTTCCCGGATCGTGCCGGCCCCGACCAAGATGGCCCCGACGCGGGCCCGGAGTTTCATCGCGTCGGCGCGCGCGGACGGTGAAGTGATCCATTGGCCTTCACCGCGGGGACGGGTCAAGCGCCCGTCGAGGGACATGCCGCACTTGGCGATGACCCAGGGAAGACCGGTTGTCATCGCGTGGTGGAAATCCGGATTGAGCGCCTCGCATTCGTCGGCCAGCACCCCTTGGCGCGTGGTCAGCCCTGCTTTCCGCAGGAGCCGCAGGCCGCGTCCGCGGTGGCGCGGATCGGGGTCGATGGCGCCGGCGACCACGCAGCGGATGCCGGCCTCGATCAGGGCTGCGGTGCAGGGCGGGGTGCGTCCGCGGGTCGAACAGGGTTCGAGCGTGACATAAGCCGTGGCGCCGCGGGCGGCCGCGGGATTCTTCAACGAACGCAAAGCCTCGACTTCGGCATGGGGCAACCCGGCGCGGCGGTGCCAACCGCGGGCGATGATGCGTCCGTTTTTCACCAGCACGCAGCCGACGGCGGGGTTGGGGCATGTTTGGCCCAGTCCGCGCCGCGCGAGACGCAGGGCTTCGCGCATGAATTTCTCGTCGGTGGACATCGGGGGCGGGTGGCCGACGGGATTCGAACCCGCAACAACCGGAATCACAATCCGGGGCTCTGCCATTGAGCTACGGCCACCATTGGCAAGAGGTTGAATGATTACGGGAGCAGCGGGATGGTGTCAAATACCGCGCGGGCTGTTGCGCCGGCGGGGCGGCGGGTGTAGCCAGTGGGACATGACGCGAAGGTGGTGGATCCTATTGGCGGCCTGCGGCCTCGGCGGTTGTGCCTCGTTGCAGGAGACCACGGTCTTCTACACGCCCGCGACGGCGGAATTTTTCCCGCCTTGGCCCAAGGATGCACCGGTGCCGGTGCTGACCGAGCCGCCGTCGTGGCCGCACCGGGTGATCGGGCGGTTTGTCGCGCAATCGGACCGCGGGTATCCGTTCCTTTACAAGGCGATCCTCTACAACGCCCGGTTGCAGGGTGCCGACGCGGTGGTGTTGCGTCAGTTGGCCTTCGATACGCGGCGCACCTACAATTACATCCCGCCGTCGTGGCAGACCATACCGGTGAACAACGTCTACTACGCGCAGGTGCAGGACAAGAAAGGCAAGTGGCAGACCGTGCCGCAGAACTACACGACCTTCGTGCCGATCATGCAACCGGGGCGCACGGTGGTGTCGGATGTGCAATGGACCGACGTGACGGCCGAAATGGTCGTGCGCCGCGGCAAGGCGGCATCCGCCCCGTTGCCGGAGCAGATGATCGTGCCGCAGTGAGGGGAAAGTTGATGGTTGAGGGATGGAGGCCGGGGGAGGAAAGTCCGGCATGAACGGATGGGAAGAACGCAAACGCGGCTGCCTGCTCGGCGCTTTTCTCGGCGATGCCCTGGCCATGCCGGTGCACTGGTATTACGACCGCGGGGCGCTCGGGCGGGATTACGGACGCGTCACGGAGTTGTCGGCGCCGAGGAACCCCCATGCGGACAGTATTTTGTGGCGATCGAGTTACGCCGCGCCGAATGAGAAGGGCGAGATCCTGCACGATCAAGCGAAGTATTGGGGCCGGCGCGGTGTGCACTATCACCAGTTTCTCCGCGCGGGGGAAAACACGCTCAATATGCAGCTCGCGCTGGAGTTGCTCTCCTCGCTGCGTCAGTGCGGCGGCTACGATCGCGGCGACTACACGCGGCGCTATGTCGATTTTCTCACCGTTCCGGGGCGGCACCGCGATACTTACCTGGAGGAATGCCACCGGAATTTTTTCACCAAGTATGCGCGGGGCAAGCAGCCGGAGGACTGCGGCGGCGAGGATATCCACATCGGCGGTTTGGCTCACGTGCCGTTGCTCGCCGTGTGGTATGCGGATGACGAAGCGGCCGCACTCGCGGCCGTGCGCGAGCACGTGCGGGTCACGCACCGCGGCGAGCAGGTCGAGACGGCGGCGCGGGATTTGACGAAGATGCTTCTGGCGATCATCCACGGCTCTCCGGTGCGCGGGAGCATCGAGAAATTCGGGAACGGTTGGGTCGGTCGCAAGAAGCTGGAGGCTTGGGCGGCGCGGCCGGACGAAGAAGTGGTCGGCGCCGTGCTGAGCCCGGCTTGCTACCTGCAGGACGCCTTTCCGGCCTCGCTTTATCTCGCCTGGAAATACGCGGACGACCTCGAGGCGGCGTTGGTCGCGAACACCAATCTCGGAGGGGACAATTGCCACCGGGGGATCGTGGTCGGGGCGCTGGTCGGGGCGGGCGGAGCCCCGGTGCCGGAACGGTGGGAAAGTGCTCTCCTTTGCCGGGAGTCGCTCGCGTGAGGCGAAGGGCGTCTCTTTTCGCTCTGCTCCTGTCCGGATGCGTCAGCGCTCCGGAGATTCCGCCGGACATTCGCCGGGAAACACATCGTGTCGAGGTCGGACGCGAAGACGTTGCGGTGGATTTCTATTTTCGCCCGGGAAACACGCCGCGTCCGCTGGCGGTCATCGCGCACGGGTTTCTCGCCAACAAAGACCGCATGGCTCATTGGGCCGTTTCGCTCGCCGGCCAAGGCTTCCTGGTCGCCGTGCCGACCAACCCGACTTTCGCCAACGATGATCGCAACACGGCCGCCATCGTCGGTCTGGTCGAACGGGGGCGTGCCGGACGCTGGCCGGTGGCCGCCCGGACGGACGGCCGCCTTGCCCTGATCGGATTTTCGCGCGGAGGATACGAAACCATCCTGGCCGCGGCGCAGCTGGGCAAAGTGGTTGATGCCTGGGTCGGACTCGATCCGGTGGATCGGAATGGAAAAGGACGGGTCGCCGCGGCGCAGGTCCATGCGCCGGGCTTGGCCTTGCTTGCCGACCCTGCGCCGCTCAATGCCAACGGCAACGCGCGCGGGATGCTATCGGCCTATGCGGGCAGCTTGGAGGTTGTCCGCGTTCCCGGCGCCGGGCATCTCGACGCGGAATCGCCGCAACGCGCAGGGAAGTTCGGCGCATTCGAGCGACCGGTGTCGGAGTTTTTGCGCCGGGTTTTCGGGATGTAGCGACGGGCCGTGCGCCGCTAAAAAATGCGAAGTTTTCAGTCCTCGGCGAAGGTCACCACGATCGCCCCGCGCAAATCACCTTCCCGGAAATCGACCGCTTCGTCCTGCGGGTAATCGCGTTGCAGAGCCGCGCGCACGTTGCCGGGGATTTGTTCGCCGCTCCCGTGGCAGGCGAGGCAGGTGGCCATGACCGGCACCGGGCGGTAGTAGCGCAATTCCTTCGTGCCGTCCGTCGCGGCATATTCCTTGATGACTGCCTGCGGCGGAGCGGCCGGATTCCATGAGGCGAGCCAGCCTTCCAGAACGGAGCGGTCGGTCGCATCGGGTACGTTGACCGGATTGCGGACGCGCAAGGCCGTGCGGCGGACATTTTTGACGGTGGGAAACTCTGCCGCGACTTGCGTGGTGAGCGGCAGGGCCTCGAGTCGGCAGTAGGCAATGGCGGCCTCGGGGCCGTCCGTGGCGATTTTTTCCTGCAGGGTGCTCATCAGGCTGGCGAAAAGTCGTCCGGCGACTTGGTCGCCGATTTCCTTCGGCGACGGATCCGCAGCGAGGGCGGTGACCGCAAGGAAAACAGCGGCAATCGCGAGTCGGTGGGGCATCAGGCGAGTTGGCGGAGAGTTTTTTCCTCTTCCGCTTTGAGTTCGCGCGGGAATTTGTCGCCGAGGGAGGCGAAGAATTCGTCGTTGGAATGAACCTGCTCGACGAGGGTGGCGGGGTTTTCCGCCATGAGTTGCCCGAAGCGTTTCTCCGGGTAGTCCAGCCCGCGCCAGTCGATGTCGCGGTAACCCGGCACCACGCCGAGCGGACTGTCGACGCCCCCGGACCCGCCGCGGCAGCGTCCGATGATCCACAAAAGGACGCGCAAATTCTCGCCGAAGCCGGGCCAGAAAAATTTGCCGTTGCCGTCCTTGCGGAACCAATTGACGTGGAAAATGCGCGGCTTTTTCGCGCCGAATTTCCGTCCCATCTCCAGCCAGTGGCCGAAGTAGTCGCCCATGTGGTAACCGCAAAAGGGGAGCATGGCCATCGGGTCGCGGCGCAGGGCGCCCACCTTGCCCTCGGCCGCGGCGGTCTGCTCGGAGCTGAGGGTCGCGCCGGTGAAGGTGCCGTGGTTCCAATCGCGCGTTTCGAAAACCAGCGGGATGTCGTTCATACGGCGCCCGCCGAAAATAATCGCGGCGATCGGCACGCCGTCCGGATTTTCCCACCCGGGGTCGATGCACGGGCAGTTGCGGGCCGGTGCGGTGAAGCGCGAATTCGGATGCGAGGAAGGTTTGCCGCAACCGGGGGTCCAGTCTTCGCCGAGCCAGCTGATCAAGTGCTCGGGAGGTTCCTCGGTCATCCCTTCCCACCAGACGTCGCCGTCGTCGGTCAGGGCCACATTGGTGAAAATGCTGTCCTTGCGGCAGGACTCCATGGCGTTGGGATTTGTCCGGTAGGACGTGCCCGGCGCGACGCCGAACCACCCGGCCTCGGGATTGATGGCCCGCGGCGTGCCGTCCGGTCCGGGCGCGATCCAGGCGATATCATCGCCCACCGTGGTCACTTTGCAGTCCTGGAGCGCCGCGGGCGGCACGAGCATGGCGAAATTCGTCTTGCCGCAGGCGCTGGGGAAGGCGGCGGTGACATAGCTTTTTCTGCCGTCGGGTGTTTCCAGTCCGAGAATCAGCATGTGCTCGGCCATCCAACCTTCATCGCGTCCGAGGGCGGAGGCGATACGCAAGGCGAGGCACTTTTTGCCGAGCAAAGCATTGCCGCCGTAACCGCTTCCGTAGCTCATGATGAGACGGTCTTCGGGGAAATGGGCGATGAAAGTGTTGTCCGGATTGCAGGGCCAGGGGACGTCCTCCTGTCCTGCGGCCAGCGGGCTTCCGACGGAGTGCAGGCATTTGACGAAAAATCCTTCCGCCCCGAGCGCGTCGAGAACCGGACGGCCCATGCGTGTCATGATACGCATGTTGACCACGACATACGGGGAGTCGGTGATCTCCACCCCGATGCGCGCGATCTTCGATCCGACCGGGCCCATGCTGAACGGGATGACATACATGGTGCGGCCCGCCATGCAGCCGCGGTAGAGCCCGTGCAGCTTTTCTTTCATCACGGCCGGGTCTTCCCAGTTGTTGGTCGGACCGGCGTTGTCCCTCGACTTGCTGCAGATGAAGGTCCGTTTCTCGACGCGGGCCACGTCGCGCGGATCGGAGCGCACGAGCAGACAGTTGGGGCGCTTCTGCTCGTTCAAAGGGATGGCCGACCCGGAATCAATCATGAGCTGGCGCAAGCGCTTGTCCTCCGTCCCGGACCCGTCGCACCACACAACATCATCCGGCTCGCAGAGTTGTCGGACTTCTTCGACCCAATCGAGCAAGGCTTGGTTGGCGGTCGGAGGAACGGACATCCTCCAATCCTTGCTCCGGTCGGGGGTCGTTGGCAATGTCCGCCGTTCCCCTATTTTTTTTGAACGCCTTGCCGGGGTGATTTGTCGCACACTACGCACGCGGGCGCAGGCCTGCTTGTTCGGTTTATGATCAAAGTCGAGGATCTGAAGAAAAATTTCGGGACCAAGGCCGCGGTGGACGGCGTGTCTTTCAATGTCGAGAAAGGGGAAATCCTCGGCTTTCTCGGGCCCAATGGTGCGGGCAAGTCGACGACCATGCGGATCCTCACCGGGTTTCTCCCGCCGACGTCCGGCTCGGCCAACGTGGACGGGTTCGATGTCGAGGATCAGCCGGTCGAGGCCAAGCGGCTCATCGGCTACCTCCCGGAGAACGCGCCGTGCTACGACGACATGACCGTGTCGGGCTTTCTCGGGTTCTGCGGCGAGGCGCGCGGGCTGCGTGGAGCGAAACTCAAAGACGCCGTCGATCGCGCCATCGCCACGTGTTTTCTCGAACCGGTGGTGCACCAGAGCATCGACACGCTGTCGAAAGGTTACCGTCACCGCACGTGTCTGGCCCAATCCATCCTGCACGACCCGCCGGTGCTGGTGCTCGACGAGCCGACGGACGGACTCGATCCCAACCAGAAGCACGAGGTGCGGGCGCTCATCCGGCGGATGGGCAAAGACAAGGCGATCATTTTTTCCACCCACATCCTCGAGGAAGTGGAGGCGGTGTGCACGCGGGCCATCATCATCGACCGCGGACGCATCGTGGCCAACGGAACGCCGGGTGAATTGAAAGGCCGGGCGTCGGGGGCCGGGACCATTGTGCTGCGCGCGGCGGACCGGGGGGCCGCCGCGTTGCGGCCATCTTTGGGAAAGCTGGATGGCTGCTCCGCGGTGGAGGTGCTGGAAGAACAGCCGGCCGTCCTGCGCTTGCGGCCGAAAGACGCCTCCGCGGCGACCGCCCTCGCGGCGCGCGTGCACGAGTTGGCCGTGCGGGAAAAATGGAAACTGGTCGAGCTGCGCATCGAGGAGGGGCGTCTGGATGATGTTTTTCGTTCGATCACGCTGCCGGATACGGCCGCGGGAAGGGGGCGCGAGTGAGTCCTCTTCTTGGAGGGGCGGTTTGCCTACGGGCCTTCTCGCCCAGCCGCGGCTATGACCGCCGGTGCCTCGTCGGAAAGTTTCCGGCGGTCACAGACCGCCGCTACAAATTTTCGGGAGGTGCGGCATGAGCTGCCGGGGCAACATCTGGTCGATCGCCAAACGGGAACTCTCCGGCACGGTTTCTTCCCCCGTGGCCTATGTCTTTATCGTCATCTTTCTCCTCCTCTCGGCATTTTTCACTTTCATGATCGGCGGATTTTTCGAGCGCGGGCAGGCCTCGCTCGCTTCATTTTTCGGTTGGCATCCGTGGCTCTATCTTTTTCTCGTTCCGGCCGCAGGCATGCGCATGTGGGCCGAGGAGAGGCGTTCGGGCACCATCGAGTTGCTTCTCACCCTGCCGGTGACGACGTGGCAGGCCATTGCCGGGAAATTTCTCGCCTATCTGGTCATCATCGCCGTTGCCCTCCTTCTGACTTTCCCGGTCTGGATCACGGTCAATTATCTCGGCGCCCCCGACAACGGCATCATCGTGGCCGGCTACGTTGGCAGCCTGCTGCTCGCGGCATCGTATCTCGCGGTCACCTCGTTCACTTCGGCCCTGACGCGGAATCAGGTGGTCAGCTTCATCATCGCGGTGTTCATCTGTCTCTTCCTCATCCTTTGCGGCTGGCCGCCGGTCCTGAACCTCCTCAACCACGTCTTTACTCCGGACCTGATCGGCTTCGTCGCCGCGTTCAGCGTCATGACCCATTTCGACAGCATCCAGCGTGGCGTCCTCGACCTGCGCGACATCATCTTTTTTCTTTCCGTGATCTTTTTCTTTCTCTTCGCCACCCATGCCGTGCTCCTCGCGCGGCGTGCCGGCTGACTCGTCATGAAGAAGCGCCGGTTCGACACTCCCCTCAGCGCCGCCGCGGTCGTCGCCGCCATGCTCGTCTTGCTCGTCGGGCTGAATGTCGTCGTTTCCCGGCTGCCATGGCGCGCCGATCTCACCGAGGAGCGGGCGTTCACGCTGAGCGAGGGCGCGCGCCGGATCCTGGCCAATTTGAAGGCCCCCGTGCAGGTGCGCTTTTATTACAGCCAAAGCGACGAGGCCATGCCCATGGTGCTGAAAAACTACGCGCAGAGCGTCAACGACCTTCTCGATGCCATGGCGGCAGCTTCGGGCGGCCGCTTCCAAGTCCAGCGTCTCGATCCCGTCCCGGACTCCGATGCCGAGGATTCCGCCCGTCTCGACGGGGTGGACCCGCAGATCTTCCCCGATGGCGACCGCATTTACCTCGGGCTCGGTTTTTCGCAGCTCGACCGGAAGTCGGCGCTCCCGTTCCTCGCCCCCGACCGCGAGCGATTGCTCGAATATGACATCGCGCGCGCCGTCAACGCGGTGACCAACGCGCGCAAGCCGCTCGTCGGATTGCTCACCCCGTTGGCCACCGGTCCGCTGCCCGGGATGATGATGGAGCGTGTCCCCTCGGCCGGCGTATTCTTCGAGGAGCTTCGCCGCGCCTTCGAGGTCCGGGAGATCCCGTTCGACACGGCCGGGATTCCCGCGGAGATCGGAACTCTTGTCGTCGTGCATCCGCGGCAAATCTCCGAGGCCACCGAATACGCGATCGACCAGTTCGTCCTGCGCGGCGGCAGGCTGGTCGCATTCCTCGACCCGATGTGCGCGATGGACACGCCGCCGGGCGGGCCGATGGCGGGAATGGCCCCGCCCAGCGTTTCGACTTTGGGAAAACTACTCCCGGCGTGGGGCGTGCGATTCGACACTTCCGAAATCGTGGTCGACATGCAGAACGTCGGCAACACGCGCCGGGGACGCGCCCCGGGCATCCTCGCGCTCGGCCCCGATGCGCTCGATGCCGATTCCGTGGTGACAGGCGGTGTGGACAGTCTCTTCATGGCCTTGGCCGGCGCCTACCAAGGCGAGGCGCCGGAGGGGTTGGCGCGCACGGTGCTCGTCTTTTCTTCCCGGCAGTCGGAGTTGGCCGACCCGTCTTTCACGCAGAATTCGCCGCAGATGGTCGAACGCAATTTCAAACCCAGCGGGGCCGAATACGCCTTGGCCGTGAGGCTCGAGGGCGAGTTCAAAACCGCCTTCCCGCAGGGGCAACCCGGGGCGGTTCCCGTCAGTCCGGAGGCGGCGCCCGGGACGGAACCCCCGCCCGTGCCCGGCGCGGCACCCGGACTGCAGGCCTCCTCGGCCCCGACCACCGTCTATCTGGTCGGCGACGTCGACATGCTCTTCGATCCGCTGGCGGTTGCCGAGGTGCCCACGCCTTTCGGCCGCCCGGTGGTGGTGCCGGCCAACGGGAACATCGATCTGGCGCAGTCGATGATCGAGCAGCTGGCCGGCGGCGACGAACTTGCCGCGGTGCGCAGCCGCGCGTCCCGCGACCGTCCTTTCACCGTGGTCAAACGCCTGCAGGCCGAGGCGGAGGGAAAATTCCGCGACAAAATCTCCGAACTCGAGCAGGGGCTCAATGAAACTCAGGCGCGGCTTGCGGAGTTGGAGCGCGGCAAGGATGCCGGCCAGCAGTTCATCCTCACTCCCGAGCAGCAGGATGAAATCAAAGCCTTCCGCCGGCAAGAAGCCGGGGCGAAAAAGGAACTCAAGGAAGTCCGCAAAACCCTGCGTCGCGAGGTCGATGCCCTCGAGCAGCGCGTCAAATGGAGCAACATCCTGGCCATGCCGCTGATCGTGGCGGCCGCCGGTCTGCTCATCGCTTTCTTCCGGCGCCGGAGGCAGAGCGCCCGCTGAGTCATGAAAGGATCGACGTTTCTTCTCCTCCTCTTCGCCGCGGCCGTCTTCGCCGCGCTCGCCGCGTACCAGCACCGGTCCGAACGCGACAGGTGGCGGGAACAGGCGGTTCCTCCGGGCTCCAGGATCCACGGGGAATTCCCGGTCAACGATGTGGCGGCGATCACGCTGTCCGGGCCGGACGGCCGCGTCACCCTGCAGCGCGGAGCGAACGGCTGGGGCGTGGCGGAGCGGGCCGGTGCACCGGCCGATTTTCAGCTGGTCTCCGCGCTGATCCTCAAGATCTCCGGCCTTGAGGCCCTGCAAAGCATCCCGGTCGGCGAAGCGGACTACGGCGTGCTCGCTCTGCGCAGCGCGGAGGAGGGTTCTCCGCCCGAAGAGACCGGCACGGTGGTCGAACTCTCCGGTGGTGCGGGTCAACCGCTGGCCGCGCTTATCCTCGGCAAAATGCACCTCACCACCCCGCAAGTCATGCAACCGGTAACCGGCGGCACGGCGACCGGACGCTATGTCATGCCTGCCGACCGCGGAGGCAACGCCTACCTTGTGGCCGAAACTTTCGCCGGTCTGGAGACCACGCCCTCCGCCTGGATCGACAAAACGTTCATCCGTCCCGGGCTGCCGCGCCGGGTGGAAGTCCGGTCGAAGGAGAGCCAATGGGTCGTCAGCCGCGAAGCGGCCGGCGCGCCATGGACCATGGAAGGTCTGGGCAAGAACCAGTCGCTCGACGCAGCCAAAGTTGCGGGCATCGATCCGATGTTCACCGGCCCGGCCCTCGCTGATGTGTCCGACGGTCCGGATGACGCGCGGGTCAAACCTCTCGGGGAAAATCCGGTGAGCGTCACCGTCGACACTTTCGACGGTGTGCGCTACGGGCTGACCATCGGACGCGGCGACGGGGACAACTTGCCGGTCCAAGTGACCGCCGAGGCTCTGCCGGACACCGCCGCGCCCGCCGAGGCCTTGGCTGCCGCCGCGAAATTCAAGGGCCGTGTGGTCTTTCTCCCGCGCAACTTTGTCGCCCCGTTTCTCCGGGAGCGTGCGGAGCTTTTGGTTGGCGCGGCGGCCGAGCGGTAACGCTGGACCAGTCGCGCTGAACCGTAGCGGCGCGGAGATGGCCCCAAGTTCCTGAACCCGCGCGGGCGGGTGTGTGCCGGGAGTAACTGGGGCTTTGAGGTAGGGCGCGACGTCCCCGGCGCGCCGCTGGAAGTGCGCGGCGGGTCCGGAGGCCCCTCCCTACCTGACCATGCTTCTAGTGTTGTGTCGCAGATATAAATAGACATTGGTAGGTTTCCGTGCCATAGTGTCGGCATGTCGCACTCACCACGGATCGAACTCACCGCCGACGCCCAATCCAAGCTGGTGGATTGGATCAAGGCCCACGGAACACCGCAGCAAGTCGTCAAGCGTTGCCGCCTGATCCTGCTCATGGCCTCGGGCACTCCGGCCCTGCAAGCAGCGAAAACCGTCGGCACCAACCGGCACACCGCTGGACTCTGGCGTGATCGCTTCCGGGAGCACGGCCCCGATACGCTCTGGGAGATTGCTCCGGGCCGAGGGCGCAAGCCCCGAGCGGGCTTGGCGGCACGCATTGTTGAGACAACCCTGCAGAGCAAGCCGCGGGGCCAGACGCACTGGAGTTCACGACAGTTGGCCCGCCGCCTCGACGTGCATCACTCGACGGTGGCCCGTGTCTGGCAAGACCACGAACTCAAGCCCCATCGTCACACGACGTTCAAGCTCTCGCGCGACCCGAACTACACGGCCAAACTCATTGATGTGGTCGGCGTCTATCTCAGTCCGCCGGAGCGCGCCGTGGTGCTCTGCGTTGATGAGAAGAGCCAGATCCAAGCTCTCGACCGCACGCAACCCGGGTTGCCGCTCAAGCCCGGGCGGTCGAGTTCTTGGACGCATGACTACGTGCGCAACGGCACCACCACGCTCTTCGCCGCGCTGGAAGTGGCCAAGGGCAAGGTCACCGGCCAGTGCTACGCCAAGCACCGGCATCATGAGTTCCTGAAGTTTCTGCGCCATCTCGACGCCGAGTATGACGGCGGCCAGGACCTCCACCTGATCCTGGACAACTACGGCACCCACAAGCACGAGAAGGTCCGGCGTTGGCTGGGGCGTCACCCGCGCTTCAAACTGCATTTCATTCCGACCAGTTCGAGTTGGTTGAACTTGGTCGAGCGCTGGTTTGCCCAGTTGACGAACCAAGCGGTGCGCCGCGGCAGTTTCGCCAACGTGCCGGATTTGGTTGAAGCCATCTTCGAGTTTATCGCTGCAAGCAACGAGGAGGGCCGACCTTTTGTGTGGAAAGCCACGGCCGAGGAGTTGCTCAAGAAATATGAGAGATGCCGCAGCCGCCTGGAGGAAATCAGCCCCGGTTGCACCGCGCCGAGGCGCCGTCGGAAAACCGCCAAAACAGTCTAGTCATTTGTGCGACACAACACTAGGGCTGTTGCTAAACACACCTCTGTCGGTTAGGTAATTCTGCTCCTCGTCGTTGTTGTCCAACTGCGTGACCGCGTAGACGCCCGTATAATAATTGGCCTGATTAGTGTTCCCGGGGCTGTAAATGCTGTTACCCGGCACGCTGTCGCTTTGGGCAGGATACAGCCAATAACCAGCATTGGTGCCGCCCCCTTTGTAATAAGCGGCTTTATACCACTCGTCTTCGCTCGGAATCCACCACGTCGCCCCGTCGTTTTTGGTGAAGATTCCGTTCGTCGCACCGTTTAGGGTGTACGCTCCAGTCTCTGTGCTGGCACCGTTGGTTGCACCGTTATGCATCCAGTTGGCAAAGCGCGCCGCGTCGAACCAGTTCACGTAACTGATCGGGCGACCGCCTCGACTACTAGCTCCTTCTGGCCTAATGTTGCCGAATGCCGGCACCGCATTGTATACGTAAGGGTTGGCCTGAGTCCCGCTGCCGCTGCGGCTGATGCCAGCGATTTCTGCTTTGTAGTGCATCCCCTGAATCCAGAGATTAATGATGTAGCTGTTGGTGTTCGTCCGAGCCACGCTATTGAGAAAGGCGGCGTATTGGCTACTGGTCACCTCATATTTCCCCATCCTGTATTCGTATCCAACCGCACCAAAACCAGTGGCGTCGGCCGCATTCCCCGCGTCCCCAACCGTCACTGTCTCGATGTTGACCAGCGGTTGGGCGTGGAGACTGCAGACGAGCGTGAACACCGCAAACGACACCGCAACAGCAGGGATCGGCGAGCGTGGTTTCATGGGGATAGCAATCGGCAAGCTAAACTCTTACTCTGGCTTTGCTTGTATGCGCAGGAAGCCCTTGTCGCCCGGCATGGGAATCTCGTTCGTGATCGCGGGACCGCTGTCGGTGAATGGCTGTGTGGCAAGGTCCATCGTCGTCTGCGGCTGGAAGACAACTGTTGCCATTTCGCCCTGCTTCTGCACGATTGCTCCGTTCAGGCGCAGGTCCATGATGGAATTGCCGTCGTAGAGGCCGTAGGCCATTGGGCTGGCGATCACGTCTTGTTGGCCGGCAGTGCGGTTGCCGTCGTATTGCAAATAAGTGAACAACCGCGCGCGATTGGCATTGCCGTATAGCGCAGCCACGAGATCGGGTTGAGATACCTTCCAATCAAATCCGAGTGTTGCCATCGTGAACTCTGCCGAATCGCTGAGACCATCGCCGTCATAGTCAGTGTTGTCACTCAAGACTCTCATTTCAGTAGCATTATTATTTGTATCGAGCACAAAAGAATAAATAGCAGCGTCGAGGTGTATGCCATCGATACGACCATGTTGATCACGGCTCAGGGGCACGGTCTGCCTCGTCAGGCGACCATTAGCGTCTGTCCGGTAGAAATAGGTATTGCTTTTGCCACCGGAGTAAACCTCGGCAAAAAACAGGGCTTGATTGATGGGGCCTGTTAGACCGCTGTCTGCCCGACTCTTTGCCAGATCGAAGGTTTTCTGGGTGTCAGCAAACCACTGATTTGCTATCGATGCGAAAAACTCTTGCGGATTGGCTGTAAAGAAAGCGCCGTTGCCACGAAGATAGTTGGAATCGTTTGTTCCAGCATCACGGAGCAACTGCTGCCTCCGAAGAGCTAATGGTGAATTTGGCCCCCACCCAATGGTAAATGCGTCAACGACGTGGTTAACCTCGTGAGCCAACGCAGAGCAAAAGATAGGAATTGATCTAGCAGAGACATCCGGTGGAAATTGATTTTCCTGCACACTATTGATTGGTGTTCCGAATGTATTTACTTGACCGCCAAGTCCCTCAAGGCCAATTCGCACCGGCGGTGTGCCTAAGAACTCAGCCACGGATATTGCCGCAAGATCATGCAACTCTTCTGGTACCAGAGATATGAGCTGATACAAAAATTCAAGTTGATCATGCGCCAACGTGCAATTATCCATCACGATTAAACCAGAGTTCAGAAACAAGTCTCGCTGTCTGCCAACAAGCTGAACGACATCAGCAAGTGATTTTTTCCGAGCGGGCGTAAGCTCTAATGAGTCGCGCAGAGTGCGCCACGCGCGTTCACGTAGCCACACCGACGTGGGATACGCAGACTCATCTATGGGCGAGGTTCTTGTGTACGAGTCGTGCCATCTACGGGCTAAATCAGTGTAGAAGTCAGAAACCTCTGCGCGCAATGGGTCACCAATGGGGAATTCGGTATTGACGGCAGCTAAATTTGCATGCGCAGCAATCAGCCGACTGCGCAGTAGTCCGTTGGTCTCCAAATTTCCAGGAAGTCCAGATCCCATTGTCTGGTGAGCATCAACAATGGCGGTCATCGCTTCTGACGGAGTGCAAGATGCAACGTTAGGATAGAAGCTGCGAAAAATTGGATAGCCGTTTACCTGGTCTGTAGAATCTGTGATAGTGTCTCTGAGCCAGCGCCCCCCGTAGGGAGCTGCTATTTCGTGCATGGGGTAGTCCTGCATTGTGGCAGTGGGGTTGTAAGCGCTCCACGACCACCCCAGCCCGGCTAGCAGAAGACCTCCTCCATTCTGAACAAATTGCCGAACAGCCTCCACTTCTTGTGCGGTGAAGCTGCCCCACGCATTACCAACGATCAGCACTGAGACCTGATCAAGACTTTCTTTGGTTATGGGAGCGGCTAGTGCGAGGATTGTAGTAGGTGTGTTGGTAAGCACCTGCTGAATAGGAAGCGCGGTCACCCATTCACTGTGTCCGGTAGTGTAAGCTATACTGAGTTCCTTAATCTGATTCAGCCACTCGACCATGTTCTTCATGAACTGAGCATTGTCGAAGATCGTTAGCACTGACTGCGTCAAAAGGCCGTCATGGCCGACAAGGATCACACGCCCGCTTCCGTAGCCGCGTGCCATGGCGAACGTGGACGGGTGGGATGTATCTTCGTCTCCGCCTACTATTGGCACCCAGCTGGGATCGACACCGAAAACAGGTCCCGCGGCAGCGCAACTGACGGCTTCAATCTTAGCAACAAGAGGTGCGTATTTGTCGGCCTGCGCGAAAGATCGGTCGGTGAGGGAGAACGCAGCGAGCAACGTCACGGCGATGGTTGCAAGAAGATGCGTTCTCATCGCTTACCGCTGCATTGCCTGCTGCCCGGCGGCTGCTTCCGGGCGCGGGTATCTGATCTGCGCACTGAGTTGCGGATCAGCACCGCGCGTGCGCGGCGCCGTGCTGCGCGTGACCAGCGAAGGCCTGCCCAAACCGCGCGTAAACGCACGACCACACTCCCCACGTCGAATGGCGCAGTCCGTGGCACGCATCACCGAAGCCATAGGCAATGCCGTTCGTGTTTGCATGGGCAAAGCAGACAGGGGAGCAATGCGTTAATTACCACACCGCCGGAGGCGTTGGCAGAGGAAGTGGAGGAGGCTTGATTTGTATGCGCAGAAAGCCTTTGTTTCCCGGCATCGGAATTACGTTAGTGATCGGTGTTCCGTTGTTGGTGAAGGGCTGCGTGGCCAGATCCGTCGTGGTCTGCGGTTGGAATACCACCGTGGCCGTCTCGCCTTCTTTCCGCACCATCGCTCCGTTCATGCGCAGGTCCATGATTGAGTCGAAGGTGTAGAGGTTGTAGCTGGCGGGGCTGGAGAGGACATCACTCCTGCCGGCAAGGCGGCTCTCACTGTGCTGGGCTGCGGTGAAAAGATCGAAAGCTGAAGGATTGTTTGTGACGTCCTTCTGGCCATCAATGCGATTCTGCAAATACTGGTCGTTGCCATAGAGTCCGAACGCCTGGGGTGAAGCAGAGATTATGGTCAGAGCATAAGCCAAGGAGAGGTCTGTGTTGAACGCAGTTGTTGGTCGACCGGAAAAGAGCGACTCCCAACCGCTTGCTGTATGCACATAATTCACCGTTGGATCGGATCCACCCCCAAACACGTCTACACCTACGCTTTCTGGTACGTTGCCTAGAAACAGGATATTCTCAAGCGTGTCGCAGACTGCAAAAGCAACGGAGCCTACTGATACGAGGCTTTTAGGAATGATAATGTTGGTGATGCTCCGACAGCCCCAAAAGGCGTGATCCTCGATGCTTGTAACGCTTTCGGGAATAACCACAGTTCCGGCTATCGCGGCATTGGGCATGAATGTGATGCTGCGCAACGCCCTGTTATCCATGAAAAACCGGGAAGGGATACTTCGCATCCCGGCCGGGAGAACAACACTCTCAAGGTTCACACAACCCCAAAACAATGACTCCCCAATGTTTGTCACGGTCTCAGGTATCGTTATGTCGACCAAGCTTGTGTTGTCGGCAAATGCGCCCCCCCCAATGCGGCTCACCGTGTTGGGAATGGAATAATTGGTGATGCTCCGGCACCCCCAAAACGCGAGATCCTCGATGCTTGTAACGCTTTCGGGAATGACCACAGTTCCGGCTATCGCGGCATTGGGCATGAAGGTGATGCTGCGCAACGCTCTGTTGTCCATGAATAACCGGGATGGGATACTTCGCATCCCGGCCGGGAGAACAACACTCTCAAGGTTCACACAACCCCAAAACAATGCCGCCCCGATATTTGTGACGCCAGGTGGGATGCTCACGCTAGTTAGGCTGGGGCAATCATTGAAAGCTGCATCCCCGATAGAAACCACGTCGTCTCCGATAGTCACGCTGGTCAAGTTGGAGCACTGGTAAAACGCAAATTCTCCGATTCTCTTCACCCCGTCTGGAATAGTCACACTGGTCACCGAGCTGTTTCCGTAGCCAAAAACCGGGGGGCGTCCATCGCCCACCGCTTTGACCGGATACCCGCCGACGCTGGACGGAATAACCACCGCACCACCCGCACCGGTGTATCCGGTAATCGTCGCCTCATAACTCTCGTTAAGCCTGTAGGTCCACTCGTCCCCATCCGAGTCGGGTTGCTCGGGTAAAGCGCTCGGAATGATTTCGACGATTCCCTTAAACTCCTTGATCTGGCCACTTGGATCTACCAGTCCTCGGCCTGGGGGGCTGTCGATATCGTTCCAGCTGCCAATCGGGTAGCCCCACGGATTGGGTGTCCACATGTGCACATAGTTCTCGTTCGTTCCGCCGTTGGGCTCGCTACGAAACCAATTGCGGTAAGACGCATCCACCCCAGAAACCCATGCCCACTGGTTCTCGGAGGCTACATCATTCAAACCGATCCACAACCCCTGCACTTCGCCGCTCTTTCCTGCGAAGCTCTCCACTAAAAAAGTATTTTCAGCAGCATCTTCAATAGTCACCAAGTTTCCTGCCAACTGCCGGGCTTGAGATTGCGCCTGCTCCCACTTTGGCCCGTCCACGGTGGTGTAGAAATGCCCGCTTCTCTGCTTGGCGGACTTCGTCGAACGGCGCCAGTCGGAATCAGGTAAGTTATCCGAAGAGCCCCAAGAAGAATCCCAGCCGCTTGCCTGATCAAGATAAAGAATCACCGGATAGCCCGCGGGGTTGCCCACGAAAGGCTCTCCGGTTGTAGCGGGAGCATCACCCAGAAAAATTAAGGTCTTGAGACTCGCGCAATGTGCGAAAGCCATTCCGCCGACTTCCTGCAGCCCGCTACCCAACACCACCAGCTCTAAATTGGTGCATCCCTCGAATGCTCCTGCACCGATCATTATGACGCCGTCTGGGATCTCGAAGCTCCTCAGGCTTACGCATCCTCGAAACGCGGAATCTTGAATGCTCGCTAAGCCGGTGCCGAACACCACACTGGTCAAGTCGCGACAATCCTCGAATGCGCTTGGAGCCACCGACGTCACGCTATCGGGCATTGAGACGCTTGCTACATTGGCACTTCCCAAAACGAAGACTGGTGCGTGTCCACTTCCAACCTGCTTGACTGAGTTGCCATTGATGTCGCTTGGAATAGTAACTGCGCCACCAGGACCGTTGTACGAAGTGATGGTTGCTTCGCTGTTCTCGTTCAGCGTGTAGTTCCACTCGCCGTCCGTATAAGTCTGCGAAAAACCACTCGATACCATGAAGCCGGCGACCAATATTGATAAAACTAGCTTGCCCATAGCTACGAGACTGCCTTGCCGAGAGAAACCCGCAAGCTGATTCTGATCACCGGTTGGCGCGTCTCTTCTTATGTCTTTGAGAGTCACATTGTTAGCCGATCCGCACCATGCCCCTCATACCAACCGACAAGTTCCACCCAAACGCCAAAGGGAGCGGCGGCGAATTCCGGAGGTGGTAACAATGTCCGAGGTGATTTCCGAGGATTCGGACGAGTTGACAATCAAGCAGAGCAATCGATTATCCTTTGGTTCATGA
Source organism: uncultured Chthoniobacter sp. (assembly GCA_964516705.1). Lineage (GTDB taxonomy): Bacteria > Verrucomicrobiota > Verrucomicrobiia > Chthoniobacterales > JACTMZ01 > JACTMZ01. The sequence goes on along the minus strand of CAZEYV010000176.1, from coordinate 2,925 downwards.
AACTACTAATCCCCTCAGTGGTGGCGATGATTGCCCTTGGTGCTCCGGTTTATGGCGACGACGCGGCGGCGGCGAGAAAAGCCGCTTCGGCTGAACGGAAAGCCGAAGCAGTTCGCAAAGCGGAAGTGAAGAGCCTCAAACAGGAAGTTCAGGCTTTGCGGTCGCAGAAAACCTCAGGCGCCAAGGAATACGGTGACAAGGTTCGGGCGATCAACGCCAAGAAAGATGTCATCAGAGCCAAAGAGCGGCAGTAACCGGACCGAGAAGGTCACATCTTGCCCCACCCCAGCCTGCGGGATGAGCTGGGTCGCTTGGCTCCGCGCGAGACTTGCACTTCGACGCGATAGGTTATGCGCACGAGCAGATCGCCGCGGCCGCCGCGCGGTTTGGGCAGGCCTTCGCCGGTCACGCGCAGCACGGCACTGCGGGCGACTGCGGGCGGGATGCTCACGCGGACCATGCGTCCGCTTACTCCGGGGACCATCTCGCTGCCGCCGCTGGCGGGACCGCCGGCGTTTGCCGCAGGCAAAGGAATCTTGATTCACCAAGCGACCCATCCGGCTTGCCCCGGCGCGGCATCGAGGGACATGATGGCGGGCGTGAACAAGGCCCAACTAATCGCCCTAGGTATCGGCCTGGCGGCGTTTGTTGTCAGCCTGTTCTTCGTGCCGTGGAGTAAGGTCGCCAAAGTCGGCCTGCCTGAATTATTCGGGCCGCACGCCCCTCTGGAACGTGCAGAATGAAGGAGAGGTTAAAGCGGCAGCCCGTCCTCTGGGGCCGTAAGCCCACACAACGTATGCATCAGGGCCCCGCGCCCGCCGCGTTGTCAGCCAGTAGTCACCCACGGTTGTCACCCGTCCCGCTGCATCTTGCCGCAACAACCGCACCGGCAAGGATCGGCAGGATAATCACCGGGGAAACGACAAGCTTCATGCGGACAGTAGAGATCGGCGCCAACCAATACGGTGACAAGGTTCGGGCGATCAACGCCAAGAAGGATGTCATCAGAGCCAAAGAGCGGCAGTAATCGGACCGGGTAGGATCACATCTTGCCCCACCCCAGTCTGCGGGATGAGCTGGGCCGCTTGGCTCCGCGTGTGACTTGCACTTCGACGCGATAGGTTATGCGTACGAGGAGATCGCCGCGGCCGCCGCGTGGTTTGGGCAGGCCTTCGCCGGTCACGCGCAGCACGGCGCCGCGGGCGACTCCGGGCGGGATGGTTACGCGAACCATGCGTCCGCTCGCGCCGGGGACCATCTCGCTGCCGCCGGCGGCGGCGCGCGCCGCGCTGATCCGCAAATCGGTGCGCAGGTCGGAGCCCCGTGCCCGGAAGCGGCCGCCGGGCAGCACGCGCACACGCACGACGACGAATCCTCCGTCGAATGGCTCCGCGCGGGGCACACGGAATTTGGTGCTTGGGGCCGTTTCTGGCGGAACCTCGAGTTCGTAACTTTCGGACCCGTGCGGATTGGCCGGATCGTTGACTCGGATGGTCAGCACGGTCCCGCGGATAAATTCTTCGACCCGCAACATCGCGTCCTGCGCGATGTCGCGTGGCCTTCCGCCCGGCACGGCTGGCGCGGCGGAGTTGTCGCCGTCCAATTCGCGATCATAGACCGCGCGCCGGACCGGATCGCTCAGTGTGGCGTGCGCGGTGTTGAGGGCTTGGACGCGGCGCGTGGCCTCGGGCTCGGTGTGATTGACGTCGGGATGGTGTTGTTTGACCAGCCGGCGGTAAGCGGCGCGGACCTGCGCCGTGGTGCAACGCCGGTCGAGGCCGAGCGTGTCATAGTGGTTCGCGGTGCTCACGCCATCAGGGCCCGCAGACTCGATTGCACCAGCGCCTCGCGCCGGGCGGCATCAGTCGGAACCATCTTGCCCTGGAGACAGCGTTCCAAGGTGCCGAGAAAGCGATCGAGTGGAGCTTCACTTTCTTCCTCCTCTCCCCCGGCGGGATACTCCGCGTCGAGAATCCAGGTGCCGGCGTCGGACGACTCGCTCAATTCCTCGGCCCACCCCAGCACCGTGGTGACCGGATCACCCGGAAAACGCCCGGCGACCAAGCGCAGAAGATCCGAGGCCTGCGAAACGTTGAGCAGGAGGGCGAGAAAGAAGCGGTGGTCGGCGTCCTCGGTGGAACTGCGCAGATGGACGAGACGATCACGCCAGACAATCTCCTCGAGCGTGGGGGCGGCGTAGGCGGCGAGGGCTCCGTGTTTTTCCGAAAAAACATTCCACGTTTCCTCCCATTCACCCCGCTCGCGCAGGGCGCCGAGGCAATTTTGCAGCGTGAAGAACCCGCGTTCGTAATCGAGCACGGCCACCATGCCACGCACCACCTCCCCGTAGTCCTCCGCTCCGGTGCGGTCGAGCACGTCGAGCAGTTGCAGGCGCCGGGTGGTCAGCGCGTCGGAGAAAAACGGGTCCACCGCGACGTGCGGCGGCAGGTAGGTGAATTGCGGTCCTGTCCCGGGGTCGGAGTGGGTGCGCACCACGACGGTGACCGAGGGGGTTTCGAGGTGGAAGAGCGAGTGGATGCTGCCCGCGCCCGAGGTGATCGGCACGGTGCGTCCGGTCTCGAGCAACTCGGTGCCGGCCAGTTGCAAATCCCCCAGCCGGAAATGCGCGGTGACCGGCCGCACGTTGGCGAAGACAAACTCGGCGTGCAGACTCGATCCCTGCAACACGTGGAAGGCCCCGGAAAACTCGTGCTGGTGAATCTGCGTGGTCCCGTCCAACCAGAAGAGCAACTGGATATAAAAACGCGGATCGTCGAAGACGACCAGTTCCGGCTGACCGAACCCCGAGGCCGTCTGAAAAGGTTGCTCGTCGTCGCGCAGAAATGCGCGCGTCAGAGCGGTGAGGTCCACCCGTTTGGCCGGGGGATTTTCTTCCAGAGCCGCCTGCGCGAGGTCGGGAAAGGC
>CAZEYV010000175.1:0-11174 GCA_964516705.1 uncultured Chthoniobacter sp. | reverse complement strand
ATGTGGCGGGTGGGAGTGTCGTGCTGGTGGCCGGCGCGCCTTTGCGGGGGTGGCTGGTGCGGAAGTTGAAGATTCCGGTGGAGCGGGATCCTTCGAAATTGGTTTGGCGGATGTGGGAGCGGGGCGGTTTGTGGGGATTGTGTTTCATCGCGCCGGTGACGATTGGTCCGCAGGCCACGGCGGTGATTGCCTTGGCGGTTGGCGAGCGGGCGCCGCGTATTGCCTTGGCGATTGCGCTGGGGGTGGCGCCTTGGTGTTTGTTCTTCGCCGTGCTGACGGCGTTCGGTTTCAAGCTGGTGAGCTGAGCACGAGATCGACGGATTCGTCGTGGGGTTCCTCGGGAATTGCGGCGACGATTTGGACGGCGAAGCATACGCCGACGCGCACAACCGATCCGGGCAGGGTGGCGAGAAGACGGTCGTAGTAGCCGCGACCGCGTCCGAGGCGATGCCCATCCGAAGTGAAGGCGAGGCCGGGGATGAAAATGAGGCTGGCGGTCGCAGGATCGGCGATGGGGCATTGTGCCGGATCGGGTTCGAGAACTCCGAAAGCGCCCGTTTTGAGTCGCGTGGTGTCTTCTACACGATGGAAGACCAAGTTTTCCCCATCGACGCGAGGGAGGAGGACGGATTTCGATCGGCCCCAGTCCAAAGGACGCAAATCGGGTTCGCTGGGCAGTGCGGCGAAGGCGGCGACCACCCGTGCGTCTTGCCAGCTCGGGAGGGATGGGATACTCGTGCGGATGCTTTCCGAGGCGGTCGCTGCGGCGGCGGGAGTTATCCGGGCGAGCTGCGCGCGCACGAGGCGGCGGAGTTCTGTTTTGGCCGGGGAGGGCATAGGAATTTTGCCAAGGTGAGCCCTGCCGAGAAACCAGACAAGCCCGTGCGCAAGCGGCGGCGGATTTTGCCGCGGTTGCGCGAGGGCAAGCCGGGGAACCATGTGGGACTGAAACCGGCGGAGGGTTGGCACAAGCGGAATTTTCTCTCTGAGGTGGTCTGGCCGAGTTTGTTCGAGCGGCGGACGGGGGAGCGTCGCTCGCCGGAATTTCCCGCACTGCAGGCGGGGCAGGTCGCGCTGACGTGGATCGGGCACGCTTCGTTTTTGGTGCAAGCTCCGGGGGTCAATTTGCTCATCGACCCGAATTGGGCGCGCTGGCTCAAGGTGATCAAGCGCATGCGCGAGCCGGGTTTGGAGTTGCATGCCTTGCCCGACATCGACGCGGTGCTCATCACGCACGCGCATTTCGACCACTTGGACAAGCGGACGCTGCGCAAGGTGGCGGCGGAACAACCGATCGTTGTGCCGCGCAATGTCGGGCGTCTGGTCCACGGGCTGGGCTTCGACCGCGTGCATGAGTTGGAGGTGTGGGAGTCGATGCAACTGGGGCCGGTCAAGGTGACCATGACGCCGGCCCACCATTGGGGCGCGCGGATGCTGGCGGATGTGCACCGCGGTTTCGGCGGTTTTCTCATCGAGGTGGAGGGGCGTTCCATTCTCCATTGCGGGGACAGTGCGTATTTTCCGGGTTTCGCGGAAATCGGCAAACGGCTGCCCGTGGAGATCGCGCTGCTCCCGATCGGTGCTTACGACCCGCCGAGCGGGCGGGAGGTGCATATGACACCGGAGGATGCGCTGAGGGCGTTCGTCGAGTTGGGCGCGCGGACCTTCGTGCCGATGCATTACGGCACGTTCCGGTTGAGCTACGAACCCGCCTGGGAACCTCCCTCGCGGTTGATCGAGTGCGCGGGAGCGGAGGGATTGCTCGAGCGGGTTTGTTTTCTGCGCGAGGGAGAACCCCGGGTGTTTTGAGGCGGCCGCGGGACCGGATGCTCAGGAAGGCCGCGGGACCGGCACGCCCTTGAAGCGTCCGATCTTCGGCAAGGGCCCCACGAGCGGTGCGGCGTAGGCGACAAAGGCGGGGGTGACGTTGTTGGCGTCCTTGTTGATGAATTTGTCGGGCATGTGCCGGGTCTCGCGCGAGACCTGCCTCAGTTCGACGAGTCCGTAGAGCGGCGCGTATTTCGGACCCGGCTTGCGGTTGATGGTCACGGATCCGCTTGGGGTCCGTCCGGCCACGGCGTGCCGCACGGCGAGGCGCCCCACCTCCCGGGCCTCGGCGGCGTCGACGGGCGAGGCGATGCCGGGGAAGGAGCGTTGCAGGTAGCCGAAGGTGTCGGCGCGGACGCGGGATATTTTGGTTTTGCTTTTGATGATACCGGCCAGCAGGTCGCCGAGTGCTCCGGAACCGCTCAGTTGGACATTGCCATGCGAGTCGACCTCCTTGCTGAGTTTGGCCGCGATGGCGGTGCCGTTATTGTCGCAAATGCCCTCGGAGACGGCGACGACGCACCGTCCGAGCCGCCGGTAAACTTTTTCGACATCCGCGGCGAACTTGTTTTCGTCGAACGGGCGTTCCGGGAGGTAGATGAGGTGGGGACCGTCGTCGGGGTGAACGCGGGCGAGGGCCGCCGCGGCGGTGAGGAATCCGGCGTGGCGTCCCATGATGATGTTGATCTTCACTCCCGGGAGGGCGCGGTTGTCGAGGTTATCGCCCATGAAGGCCGCGGCCACGAAGCGTGCCCCGCTGCCGAAGCCGGGGGTGTGGTCGTTTTCGCGGAGGTCGTTGTCGATGGTTTTGGGGATATGGAAGCACTGCAGCGGATAGCCGTGGGCGCGGGCTTCCTCGTTGATGATGTGCGTGGTCTCCGCGGTGTCATTGCCCCCGATGTAGAAGAAGTAGCGCACCCCGTAGCGGCGGAGGACGCCGAAGATGGCGCGGCAGTCGTCTTTGGTCGGTTTTTTGCGGACAGACCCGAGGGCGGAAGACGGCGTTTGGGCCACGGCTTCGAGGTTGGCAGCGCTCTCGCGGCGGAGGTCGATGAAATTTTCCCCGAGAATCCCCGCAATCCCGTGGAGCGAACCGTAGATCTTTTTGATTCGGGGTTGTTTTTTCGCCTCGAGGATGGCACCGACGAGACTTTGGTTGATCACCATGGTGGGACCGCCGCTTTGGGCGATCAGCATGTTGCCGACAGGAGCTGTGTTTTTGGCCATAACTTCAACCTGCAGCCTAACAAAACCGGCCCTCAGGGGGCGAGTCTTTCGATGGTCCACGTCCCGTCCCCGCGCGTGTAGCGGAAACGGTCGTGCAACCGGTTGGCGCGTCCCTGCCAAAACTCGATCTCGGCCGGCACAACGCGGAAGCCGCCCCAGAACGAAGGGAGGGGGATTTCTCCGCGGGCGAACTTGCGCTTCATTTCGTCCCATTTCATTTCCAGAATTTTCCGGCCATCGATCACAGTGCTTTGTTGCGAGACCCACGCCCCGAGCCGGCTGCCGTGCGGGCGGGAGGAGAAATAAGCCAGGGACTCCGCCGCGCTGATGCGTTCGGCGCGTCCGAGGATGCCAACCTGGCGCTCCAAGGCATACCAAGGGAAAAGCAGGCTCACCGCCGGGGCGGCAGCGATGTCACGGGCCTTGCGGCTCTCGTAGTTGGTGAAGAAGACGAACCCGCGCTCGTCGTAGGCCTTGAGCAGGACGGTGCGGGTGCTGGGACGCGTGCCGTCGGTCGTGGCCAGGACTATGGCGTTGGGCTCGACCAGTCCCGCGGCCGCGGCCTCGGTGAACCACCGGCGGAATTGCCCGAACGGCTCGCCCGGGAGGTCCGCGCGCCGCAGGCCGGCCTGGGCATACTCGCGGCGCAGGGCGGCCACATCGGGGTGGTCGGATCCGGTTTCCATGCGGGAAACCTAGACCGTGGCGCGCGCGCGGCCAAGACGGGGATTGACGGCGCGGCGCGGCGCGGACATTACTTCAAACGACCGTATGCCGAAAAAGTCCGCCGAAACAACCCGTGAGCGCATCTTGCGGGCGGCCGAGCGCATTTACGCGGCGAGCGGGTTCCATGGCATGTCGCTGCGCGATGTGACTCTGCTCGCCGGGGTCAATCTGGCGGCGGTCAACTACCACTTCGGGTCGAAGGACAAACTCATTTTCGCCCTGGCCGACCGCCGTTTGACGCCGATCAACACCGAGCGTTTGGAGCGGTTGGCCAAGCTGCGCGAGCGGCACGCCCCGGAGCCCATCCCGGTGGGTGAGTTGGTCGGTGCGTTGGTCGACCCGATGTTCAAGGCCCTCCGACAGGGCCGCAATACCCGTGCCATCACCGTGCGTCTGGTTGCCCAGATGATGATCGACGATCCGCAGCGCTTCGCGCAGATCCACAAGACCTTCTACAAGCCGGTGCTGGAATGTTACCACGGCGAACTCCAGCGCACGATTCCGGGCCTGACCTCGCATCAGGTCAACGCCCGGTTTTTCTGCGCCTTCGCCACGGTGCTGGGGATCCGACTGATGCACGAGAGCATGGAGTGGTTCCTCAAGATCCGCGCGGAGGACCGGCAGTTCGACATCCTCGAGCGGGAAATGCACGCTTTCCTGCGGGGCGCACTCACCGACTTGGCCGAGTGATGTCCGCCCGCCCCCGCATCCTCGTTTTCGGCGCGGGTGGCCGCCTCGGGGCCGCCTTGGCCCGGGCCTACGACGCGGAGGCGCGTGTCCAACGCTGCGGCCGCGCGGAAGCCGATCTGGCCGATCCCGCGGCGATCGCCCGTTTGGTCAGGGCGGCGCGACCGGATGTGGTCATCAATTGCGCGGCCGTGACCAATGTCGACCTTTGCGAGACGGAGCGCGAACTGGCTCGCGCGGTCAACGCGGAGTCTCCGCGGCAAATGGCGCGGGCCTGCACGGAAACCGGGGCGCGGTTGGTGCACATCAGCACGGATTATGTCTTTTCCGGCGAAGCGCGGACGCCCTACGCGGAGTACTCGGTTGCGGCGCCCTTGTCGTGGTATGGGTGCACCAAGTTGGAGGGCGAGGAGGCGGTGCTGGAGGCCGGGGCGCTCCACGCGGTGGTGCGCGTGTCGTGGGTCTTCGGTCCGGACCGGGACAGTTTTGTCGACAAGGCCCTGCAGGCGGCGCTGCGTGGCGAGGCGGTGCGGGCGGTGGCGGACAAATGGTCTTCGCCCACCTACACGCTGGATGCGGCGGACGCGTTGCGGGCCTTTTTCGCCGTGGCGGCCCCGGGTGGTGTCTACCATCTGTGCAACCGCGGGGTGTGCACTTGGCGGGAGTGGGCGCAAGCCGGCATCGACGCGGCGCTGGCCTCCGGGTTGCCCGTGGTGACGACATCGGTGGAACCGTTGCGGTTGGCCGATCTCACGGCGATGGTGGCACCGCGTCCGGTTTACAGCGCGATGTCCTGCCGAAAGCTCGAGTCTTTGCTCGGGCGTCCACTTCGCCCGTGGGTGGAAGCGGTGGCCGATCACGTCAAGCGGCAGGCGGACGCCGGGAAGCTGGCGGCCGGCTGACGACTGTCAGTGCCCCCGCAGGATACGGCGGAATGCCTCGATACCTTCGGGGTTTTCGTTCGTGCCGTGTCCGGAGGGGACGATGTGTTCCGAAGCGGCTCCCTCGAGGCTTGAACTCCAGTAGGGCACGACGCCGTCGGAGCTGTCCGGCGTATCGCCGCGTCCGCGGTCACCGATGACCGAGTGGTAGGGCACGCCCGGGCGCATGGGAAGATTGAGCACGGCCTCGAGGTGCGGGGACCGCGCGCGGAGAAAGGCGATGCTGTTGGCCGGCGCGACGAAGAGATCGCGGAATTCTTCTTTGAGGGCCTGGCGCAGGTTGATCATGTCGGTGCGGACCCAACGGAGCGGCAGGCGGATGAGGCGGGAGAAGAAATCGGCGAACGGGTTGACCGCGAGTTCGCTGCCGCGGTGGGGCGTGGCAAAGAAAACAACGCGCGAGACGTCGCGGCGGGGGTGGAAGTTGATCAGGCGGACGAGATTTTCTTTGAGGGCGGGGGAGAGGTTGAGTTTTTCCGGCGGGGTGTTGAGGAATTGTTTCCACAATTTTTCGCCCCCGCTGCGGATCTGCAGGCCGGAGATGAGTCCGCCCATGCTATGCCCGGCCAGCACCATGCGGTCCCAATTGCGGTTGTTCCCCGCGGGATCGAGTGCTGTGCGGAAGCGGTCGAGTTCCCCGCGCAGTTTGGCGGCGGAAGCCCAGACGGGGAGCCCGGTCGGGTAGAGGAAGAACCAGAATTGGTAACGTTCGCGGACTTCCTTGTCGGCGAGCAATTCGTTGACCGCGGGGACCCAGGTTTCGGGGCGCGACATGAGGCCGTGGACAAAAACAACGGGGATTTTTTCCGGGTCGTAGACGGAGAATTGGTAAAGCCCGGCGTCCTTGATGTTCTGGTCGGAGCGGATGAGGGCCCGGATATCGATGTTGCGGTTCCGCCCCTTGGAAATCATGTAGGCCATGGGCGCGGAAAAGTCCGCGGCGAGGCGGCGGTTGCGGCCGCCGACGAGGGCGCTGTCGGAAACCCGGGTCCGGTAGAAGACAAGCCGGGCGCCCCCGCCGTCGAATTGCCAGACGGCAGTGACGGGATCACAAATACCGGCCAGCAGGGGAATGCCCGGTTGTCCGCGCAAGCTCGGCGAGTCCGGAAGAAAGCGGGCCACGTAGGGCACGCCGGCGCCGTCCTGCACGATGCGCCGGCGCAATTTGCGGATCTGCACATCGGACGCGGGGATGAGTTCGTCGGCCGTGCGCGGATCGAGGACGCGACGCGAGGCACCCGCGATGCCGAGACGGCGTCCATCGGGCAGGACGACCGGCGCGAATTGCCGGTCCCGCAAGATTGCCACGGCGCTGATGGTGGCGATCTCGTGGATCCGGCGTCCCGGGGTGCCGGGGGCGGCGTCCGCAGTCAAGCGGGCGGCCTCCGTCAAAGCGGACAACTTTTCTTCGTCGCTGCGACCGCGGGTCTCCGCTTCGAGGAGCAGGCGCGCGGCGGCATCGTGGCCGCTGCGGGCGTCGAGACGGCGCGCTTCGCCGCGTTGGGCTGCGGGTGACTGGTCGCGAACCTTCACCTTGACCACCGCGCAGGCGGGGAGGAGCAGGAGCGCGGCCGCGGTGACGGCGCGAACAAGGTGCAGGGCAACACGGTTGGACATGGCGTGCGGCACACCATAGCGGCGAGGTTGCTTTTGGGAAGCTCTGCCTGGGAAGCGGCGATTCTGCGGATTTTGCATAGGCGGGGGCGGCGCCGCGCTGTTTTGCTGGAAAGATGGACGATACGGTTCATGCCGTGGTGAATCACGATCTTGCCCCGGATGGGACCCCGCCCGGCGAGGCCGAGGTGCGCGCGCAGTTGCAGCGGATCCTCGCCAGTCCGGACTTTGTCGCCTCGGACCGCAACCGGCGCTTCCTCGCGCACGTGGTGGAGCGCAGTCTGGCCGGACAACGGGTGCGGGGCTACGAAATCGGCGCGGAGATTTTCGGCCGTGGTCCGGGTTTCAATGCGACCGCCGATCCCATCGTCCGCATCGAGGCGGGCAAATTGCGCCGCGATCTCGAGACCTATTACCTGAAAAGCGGCCGCCGCGACCGCCTGCGTATTTCGCTGGCCAAGGGTGCTTACCGCGCGGTGTTCACCCGCCATGAAGAGACCGGCCAGCGCGCCGGTCCAACGCGGGGCAGCATGGTTCTGTTGCGCGCCGCTTTGCTCGGGCTGGCCCGGGAGGAGGATTCCGCCGTCATCTGGCCTTCCGTCTTGCGGGAGTATCCCGGATTCCCGCTCGATCCGCTGGCGCTGCGCGACTTGGAGGAGTTGCACGGCGGGGATGAAGTCGTCCGCGGACTGCTCCTGGAAGGCTTGCGTCGAGCTGCCGAGGCCCACGGGGCGAAGGCCTCGCCCGCGGCGGTTGCTTGAGCAGCTGTTCCGCGCTGCGAGGCGATCAACCGACGGGTTTCACGTCGGGTCTTCCATGCGGACGAGCAGCCATTCCTGCGTCTGGCCGGTGCCGTAGTGCACGAAGACGGGGGTAAAGTCCTTGGTCAGGCCCGCGAGGTTGGCCTCGATGGCGGTGGAGTCGGAGTTGCCGGTGCGCCAGGCCACGCGCTGCGTTTCGAAATCCACGCTGCCGGTGACCGGCGAGGTTTCGCCGGTGAGCACGTTGTTGTAGGCGCCGGAGACTTCGCCCTGCTTGTTGACGGCGAGCTGGTAGAACATGACGGCGTCGCCTTTTTCCTCTTGGGTGAGAGCCCAGACGCCGAGGGGATACCATCCGGTGTCGTCCTTGTTCTCGACGGGCACGAACGGCTCCTCCGAGACCGGCACGGCGGAAAGGTCGAGGGCCTGCTGTCGGTAGACGGGGGCCGGCGCCACGGGCTGGCCTTCGACGTAGTAGTTGGTCTGGTCGTAATAGACCTGCGTGCCGTAGTTGCGGTCGAGTTGGTTGGCGACGGCGGCACCGCCGAGGAAGGCGGCGAGACCGGTCCACGCGGCGGGGCGCCACCACGTCCAAGGGTTGACGGCGGGTCGGTAAACCAACGAGGGGCGCCACCAGGAAGTGCGGTAATACCAATCGGGAACGAACAGGTTCGTGTGGTAATCGCGGACATTGTCGAGGACCTCCCACGCGCGGTCCTGCCGGTAGGATTGCCGGTTATCGGCCCAGCCTTGCCAGTCCTCGCGGCGGTTGGTGTAGAAATCCTGCCGGTCGTTCTGCACCGCGAAGATATTGTTCCAGCGGTCGTCGCGGTTGGTCTGGAATTGGTCGAGACGGCCGGCGCGTTGATTGTGCAAGGAATCCCAATGGTTCTCGCGGTTCTGCTGCCATTTGTCATAACCGCCGGGACGACGGTTGAGGTTGTCGGCCACGCCCGGGTATTGTTCGAAGCGGTCGCGCGGCGGCACGGTGGCAGGCCGGCGGTCTTTGAGGTTGCCGCCGCCCTGGATCTGGCCGGGGCGCGCAGCAGGGCGGGTTAGATCGGACGGACGGCGGTCGGCGAGGCCGGCCATTTTGTCGTTACCGGGCAGCTTCGGGCGCTGTGGCTGGAGGTTGCTGAGGTCGACCGGTTTATTGACGCGGTCCTTGGTCAGTCCGCCGGACGGCAATTTGCCACCGCCGGCCGGGCGGGCGTTCTGCTGGGGAAATTGCGGACGTTGCACCGAACCGGACGGCTTGGACGCCGCGGGGCGGTTCGGGCGTTGGTTGCCGGCGGGCTTGTTGACGGAAGACGGCAGCCGGCCGCCGCCGGGGTTGGTCGGTCTTTGGACGTTGGTCGGCCGCGGCGCCGGACGCTGCACATTGGCGGGGCGTTGAACGTTGGCCGGACGCTGGACATTGGCGGGACGTTGGCCTCCCCCGCGCGCGGCCGCATTCTGCCCTGCGCGGTTGGCCTCGAGCACCGGGGCGGCGAGAAACAGCACCATGGTGGTGACGGCGAAGGTGGAAGCTCGGCGATGATTCATGGCTATTTGGCGGCGGTGAATTTGATCGGTCCGAGTTTCGGCATGGGCACGCCGCCGCTTTCGCGGTTGTAGCCCTCGACGGTGAAGCTGCGGCCGTCCGCCGCGGGGCGGATCTCGAGCTGCGAGCTGCCGCGGGTGCCGTCCGGGTTGACGCTTTTCGAAACGAGCATCCAATTGGCCCCGTCGGCTTGCCACTCGGCTTCGCTGAAGCCACCCGCGGAATCGAATGTCCAGGAGCGGACGCGGTCCTCCGCTGCGTCATAGCCGACGACTTCGGTCGAAGTGCCCCCGGTGCCGTCCTCGCCGAAAGCGTATTTGATGGTGAGGAAGTTGCCGTTCTGCGCCTCGGCAATCTCGAGGGTGACCGGGCGTTGCGTGTCTTCGCCGCGCCATTTCCCTTCCAGCCAGTGGAGCGCCGACAATTGGGAGGCGGGCGAAGGTTCGGTCGCGGGCGCGGTCTCGGTGATTTGGGCGATGCGCCACTCTTCGCCATCCTTGGCGTAAACGGTGGTGTAGGCGGAGGTGGCGCTTTCGCCGTCCGGGCCGGTGACGATTGACGAACCGGTTTCGAGGAGGACGCCGTCGCCGAGGGGGCGCACTTGCTCAATGGCGAACTCGATGGTGCGTCCGGGCGCGGCGGCAAAGGCTTTGGCCAGGACGGCACGGATGGCGTCGCGCCCGGAGTGCACCGTGCCGTTGCTGTCGACCCACGCTGCATCCTTGGCGTGGAGGGCGGCGAGCTGATCGGCGCGGCCGGCGTTGAAAGCCTCTTGGTAAGCCAGAGAGACGGTGGCGGCGGGATGGCCGTCCGGAGTTTTCTCGTCCGCGGCCCAAACCGCGGAAACGAGAGCCAAGGAGGCCAACAGGGTGGGGAGGTGCGTTGTGTGTGTCATATTCAAACGGATCGGGGTTATGGCAAGAAGAGGTAGTTTTTCCAGGCCTGCATGCGGATGAGGATCTTGCGGATGATCTCGGTCGGTTTGGCGCGGCCGGTGTAGATGCAGACTTGGGCCGAGGCGCCGGCCGGGAGCTCGAAGCCGGAGAGGTCGTCGGTGATTTTGATGACCACGGCGGCACGGCCCGGTGGAAAGCGGCGGTTGGCGGAGAGAAGCTCGCCGCCGGGGGCGAGTTGTCCTTCGGCAATGACGGGCAGGATGCGCCCGACTTCGCCGCGCACGATACGTCCGGGCAGGGCGTCGAAGGCCAGTTCTGCGGAGTCACCGGGATCGATTTCCTGCAGGACGTTCTGGCGGAAGGCGGCAAGGAAGTCCTGCTTGGAGGTGTTGACGAAAGTCATGAGCGGGGCGACCGGCATGGGGACGGCCATGGCGCCGGGTTCGAGGCGCAGTTGGGTGACAAATCCATCCGCCGGGGCGCGCACCTCGGTGCGGTTGAGGTCGTGCCGGGCGTCCTCGAGGGCGGAGCGGAGCCGTTTGGCCTCGTTGTAAGCAAAAGCCATGGAGTCGCGCGCGGTGTCGACGGCCTGCGGCGAGATGGTTTTTTTCTGCAGCAACTCCACGGAGCGTTCGTACTCGCGGCGGGCGCCGTCGTAGGCGGACGCGGCCCGGTCGTAAGCAGCGCGCGCGGTGTCGACGCTGATGCGGTAGCCCGTGCTGCCGAGGCGGAAGAGGACATCGCCGGCTTTGACCGGTTCGTTCGCTTTGACCGTCACTTCCTCGACGCGTCCCTTGACCTCGCTGACGATCGGCGTGGTGTAAAAATAGAACCGCCCGTCCGGCGTGTAAGGCTGGTAGAAATTCATCACCACGACGAGGCCGCCGATGGCGGCGACGCCCGCGAGCAGGGCGGTGAGACCGGTCCATTTGTTGAGCGGCAGGAGCCGGAA